>JAFEBC010000197.1 GCA_018266095.1 Deltaproteobacteria bacterium | reverse complement strand
GGTCGCGTCCAGCACCGCGAGCGCCTCGTCCGGCTCGCCCGCGAGCCAGTGGCCCCACGCCGCCACGAGGTCGGTGGCGAACTCGTCACTGCGCCGCCAGGTGCTCTTCTTGCCGCTCGCCACCGCCGCCTGCGCGCCCTTGAAGTCGCCGCGCACGAAGCGGCAGTAGGCCACGCCCATCCACATCATCCACGGGTCCGACGACAGCTCCGCCGCGTGCAGGAACGCCTTCTCGGCCTCCTCGACGCGGTCGACGAGCAGGAGCACCTCGCCCAGCGAATCGTGCGCGTTGGGCTCATCGGGCTGCAGCTCCACCTGGCGCCGCGCCGCGCGCACGCCCGCCTCGGAGTCGCCCTGCAGGGCCAGCGTGTAGCCCAGGTAGATGTACGGCTCGGCCAGCTCCGGCCGCAGCGCCACCGCGCGGTTCAGGAAGACGATCGCGGCCTGCGACTTGTGGTCGTAGAAGGCCTGCACGCCCATCTGGAGCTGCGTGAGCCAGTCGTTGGGCGCGAGGTCGGCCAGCTTGCGCCGCAGCGTGCGCACCGTCTCGTCGTCGCCGCGCCGCTCCGCCAGCAGGGCCTCGACCGACAGGCGCTCGGTCTCCGGCAGCTTCTGCGCCAGCGCCACCGCGCGCTCGAGGTGCGCGAGGCCCGTCGCGTCTGCCTCGCAGCGGCCCAGCCAGGCCAGCGCCTGCGCGAAGTCGGGATCGAGCGCGAGCGCCTTGTGCAGGGCCTCGGTGGCCGCCTGCAGCTCGAAGTTGAGCGCCTTCTTCTGGCCCAGCCGGAACCAGGGGATGGCGGCCGGGGCCTTGGTGGTGATGGGCAGGTTCGAGAGCGCCGCGGGCTCACGCGGCTGCGGAGCCGTGCCCGCGTGCGCCGCGCCCGCGTCGGCCTGCGCGCGCGCCCCCGCCGGCAGGAGCAGCGCGAGCACGAGGAGGGAGAGCCGCGGCGACATGCTCTCAGTCCTACTCGACTGGAGCGCCGCGTCAAAGAACGGGCCCCCTGCATCCGTCTAGACTGGAACAGTGTACGGTCACCGCGGGTCGCCCCCGCTCTGTACAGGTTTGAACCCTCGCGGCCGAATTGCACTAAGCTCACCATGGTCATGCTCTCGCGCACCGAAGTCCTGGCCACGTTCAAGGCCGCGCCCTGGAAGCGCGCCGAGGAGGTCGAGGCCTTCGTCGCCGATGCGGAGCAACTGCTGCCCGCCGACCTGCTCAAGCTGCTGGAGCAGCTCTCGGGGAAGGTCGCAGATCCGAACACCCACAAGGCGCGCCTGCTCGCGTTCCTGCGCCTGACCGAGCGCTTCCCCGACCGTGCGCTGTTCGCGCCCTTCGTGAAGGCGGTGCGCACCGGCGATCCCGGCCTGCGCGCGGTGCTGGCGCAGGCGCTCGTCAAGGTGAACTCGCCCAGCGAGCACGCGGACGCCTGCCTCCTCCTGCGCGACAAGGATCCCGGCGTGCGCCAGGCGGCGCAGAAGGCGCTGGTGGGGCTGCGCGCCAGCCGCGGCATCTTCGAGACGCTCTCGCGGCTCCTGCAGGAGAAGGAGTTCCCGGGCCGGCTGGAGGCCTTCGAGGTGCTGGCGTCCTTCGCGGGCTCGCAGGCGATCCCGGTGCTGCTCAGCGCGCTGCCGCCCTCGAACCCGGGCGAGAAGCTCGTCGCCATCAAGCTGCTCGCCGACCCGCGCGTGTCGGGCAAGGACGTCGCCACCGCGCTCAAGGCCCTCGTGGGCGTGCTGCAGACCGAGACGGGCGAGCCGATGCTCGGCGCGATCGCGGCCTTCGCGAGCCTGTGCACGGAGGAGGACTTCTGGGAGTTCATCGGGCCCATCCTCGAGGCCGAGCCGATGGCGCCCGCCAAGGCCGCCATCGAGGCCGTGCGCCGGTTCAACTCGCCCCGCACCATCGCCGCGCTGGAGAAGCGCATGCGGCTCGGACCGCGCGCGCTGCGGCTGGCGGTGCTCAACACGCTCGAGGCCATCGGCACCGACGACGTGCTGCCGCCGCTCATCGAGGCGCTCTCGCACAAGCAGCTCCCAGTGCGCACGCGCGCGGCCGAGGTGCTGCAGGCGCTCGGCATCGCGCGCAAGATCGACCTGTCGCGCACCATCGTGTGGCTCCTGCGCTCGCGCGACGTGAACGTGCGGCGCCTCGCGGCCGAGTCGATCCGCTCGGTGCCCGATCCGGACGAGTCGCTCTGGCCCAAGCTGCTGCTGCTCCTGCGCGACGAGGACTGGTGGGTGCGCGAGCGGGTGATGGACGCGCTGGTTGACCTGGGCGGCCAGGCGCTGACGCGGCACATGGTGAGCTACCTCACGGACCCGAGCGAGGTGGTGCGGCGCTTCGCGGTGCGCGTCCTGGCGCGGCTCAAGGACGTGCGCGGCCTGCGGGCGCTCATCGAGCTCGCGCAGAAGGACAACGACTGGTGGGTGCGTGAGAGCGCCATCGAGGCCATCGCCGCCATCGGCGATCCGCGCGCGGTGCCGTACATCGTGCAGTTCCTGGCCACGGACGAATCGCTGCACGCGGTGTGCGTGGACGCCCTCATCGAGCTCAAGGCGCTCGCGGCGCTGCCGCACATCGCGGGCCTCCTGGCCAGCACCGATCCCGACGCGCGCCTCTCCGCGGTGCGCGGGCTCGACGCGCTCGACGGCAAGGACTACCTCGAGCAGGTGCGGGCGCTGGCCACCGACTTCGACGGGCGCGTGAAGGCCGAGTCGCGCCGGCTCTTGTTCCGCTGGCAGTCCGAGGCGCAGGGCGGGATCGCCGCAGGCACGCCCGTGCTCGACCGCTTCCTCATCCAGCTCGCGCGCACCGAGGGCGACGACCTCCTGCTCGCGGGCGGCCGGCCGGTGGTGGTCAAGCGGCTGGGGCACCTCGTGCCCATCCTCACCGAGCCGCTCTCCGCCGAGCAGGTCCGCGCGATCCTCGCGCCGCACCTCTCGCCCGAGCAGTCCGCCGAGCTCGACAAGCTGCACGACGTGGACTTCTCCTACGAGGTGAAGTCCGAGGGCCTGCGCTTCCGCGCCAACGTCTTCCACGAGCTGGGCGGCCTGTGCGCCGTGTTCCGCCGCATCCGCGGCCACCTGCCGGAGTTCGAGGCGCTCGGCCTGCCCGCGATCGTGAAGACCTTCGGTGACTTGAAGAACGGCCTCGTGCTCGTGGGCGGCCCGACCGGCGCCGGCAAGTCCACCACGCTCGCCGCGATCATCGACTACATCAACCGCACCTCGTCGCGGCACATCGTCTGCCTCGAGGACCCCATCGAGGTCGTGCACAAGCGCAAGCTCTCGCTCGTGAACCAGCGCGAGATCGGCACGCACACGCGCGACTACAAGTCGGCCCTGCGCGCCACGCTGCGGCAGGATCCGGACGTGATCCTGGTCGGCGAGCTGCGCGATCTGGAGACCATCGCCTTCACCGCCGTGGCCGCCGAGACGGGGCACCTCGTGTTCGGCACGGTGCACACGGCGTCGGTCGCCACCAGCCTCGACCGGCTCGTCAACGCCTTCCCCGCGGGCGAGCAGGAGCAGGTGCGCGCCACGCTCGCCCAGAGCCTGCGCGCCGTGCTCTGCCAGTACCTCTTGCCGGACCGCTCGCGTGACGGCGCCCGCGTGCTCGCCACCGAGGTGCTGCTCAACAACGACGCGGTGTCGAACCTCATCCGCAAGGGCAAGTCGTTCCAGATCCCCAGCGTCATCGCCACCAGCCGCGAGATGGGCATGCAGCTCATGGATCAGGACCTGCTGCGCCTCTTCCGCGAGGGTCGCATCAGCGCCGAGCACGCGTACGTCAAGGCGCAGAGCAAGAAGGAGTTCGAGGCCCTCTTCGACGAGGAGCGCGGGATCGCCAAGGCCAACGTGCGCATGGCCCCGCTCACGCGCGCGAAGGATCCCAAGGAGCGCCCCTGATGGCACGCCTCGACTCCTTCTTGCGCCTGGTCGCGGAGCAGGGCGTGTCCGACCTGCACTTCCACTCGGGGAACGTGCCCATCGTGCGCCACGAGGGCGAGCTGATGCCGCTGCCCTTCCGCACGCTCAGCGAGGGCGAGACGCGGCGCTTCCTCTTCGAGATCATCACCGACCGGCAGCGCGACGAGTTCGAGAAGACGCACGAGCTCGACTTCGTCTACGTGCTCGACGGCGTGGGCCGCTTCCGCGCCAACTTCATGATGCAGAGCCAGGGCGTGGGCGCGGTCTTCCGCGTGATCCCGGGCACAGTGCCGTCGCTGGACTCCCTGGGCATGTCGGCGGCGGTGAAGAAGCTCGCGCACCTCACCAACGGGCTCGTGCTCATCACGGGTCCGACCGGCTCGGGCAAGACCACCACGCTCGCGGCGATGGTGCACGAGATCAACACCAACGAGCCGCGCCACGTCATCTCCATCGAGGATCCCATCGAGTTCATCCACCCGTCGCTGGTGGGCTCGGTGACGCAGCGGCAGGTCGGCGAGCACGCGGCCACCTTCGCCTCGGCGCTGCGCTCGGCCCTGCGCGAGTCGCCCGACGTGCTGGTGGTGGGCGAGCTGCGCGACCTGGAGACCATCCAGCTCGCGCTGCAGGCGGCCGAGACGGGCGTGCTCGTGTTCGGCACGCTGCACTCCAACTCGGCCAGCAAGGCCATCGACCGCATCGTCGACGCGGTGCCCGATGAGGCGCGCGACCAGGTCCGCGGCACGCTGTCGGTGCTCCTGCGCGGCGTGCTCTCGCAGCACCTCTTGCGCCGCGAGAACGGAGAGGGCCGCGTCGCCGCCACCGAGCTCCTGCTCCAGTCGTACGCCGTGTCGCACCTCATCCGCGAGGGCAAGACCTTCCAGATCGACGCCTACCTGGACTCGGCCTCCAACGACGGCAGCGGCGCCGAGGCGCTCGATCACTGCCTGGGCCGCTTCCTGCGCGAGGGCCAGATCACGCTAGAGGAGGCGCTCAAGGTGGCCAACGCCCCCGACGCGCTCAAGAAGTTCGCGGCGGAGCTCTCGGACGATCGCTGATTTGGCCGTGCCCGTTTTGGGATACGATCCCACGCGACCGTGGCCGATCCGAAATCCAGAGCGCTCGAGCGCGGGCGCGAGCTGGAGAAAGCTGGGCGTCTGACCGAGGCGGTGGCGGCGTTCCGCGAGGCGGGCGCCGTCGAGGACGCCGCGCGCGTGCTGGCGGCCAACAAGCGCGTGCCGGACGCGGTGCAGCTCCTCATGTCGTCGCTCGGAAACGTGCGGCCGTCGCAGGTGGGTCAGCTCGACGCGCAGGGCAAGAAGCGGGCGCTGATGGCGGCGATCCTGCTCGTGCGCAACGGCGAGATCCCGCAGGCCGTCGAGCTGTTTTTGGCGCTGGGCGAGCGGGCGCGCGCGGTGGAGGCCTTGCAGAGGTCGGGCGACACGGTGGGCGCCTCGCGCATCCTCTCGGGGCAGACGCTCTCGGGCACCTCGCTCCTGCAGCAGCAGAAGGCGTCCGCGGTCGGCGGGCAGGCGGAGACGCCGGAGGCCGCGCGCAAGCTCGAGGCGCAGGGCAAGATGGACGCCGCGCTCGACATGTGGGTCCGCTTGCGCAAGTTCGCTGAAGGAGCGCGTGTGGCGCGCGCCCTCGGACGGCTGGGCGACGCGGCGCAGATGTACGCGGAGGCCGGCCAGCCGGTGGACGCGGCCTGGTGCTACCGGCAGCTCGGCGACACGGGCAAGGCGCTGGAGAACCTCGTGCGCGTGCCCCGCTCGGACCCGCGCTACCGGGCGAGCGCGATGGAGGCCGTGTCGCTGGCGAGCGAGCTCAAGGTGCTGAACCTCGCGCTGGAGCAGTTCGTCGGCGAGTTCGTGCGCACCGGCCCGCTGTCCGACCACGAGCTGCCCGCGTTCGACAAGCTCGCGCGCCTGTACCTCGCGCACGACTTCCTCGCCAACGCCAAGGAGGCGCTGCAGAAGCTCGCGGCGCGCGCCCCGAACTACCAGGACGCGTTCACGCGGCTCAAGGCGCTGGAGCACGAGGCCCGCGCCACGCCCATGTCTGCCGCGCGCGTGCTGGCCGACGAGGAGAAGCGCCGGCGCGCCAAGGTGGAGCCGCTGGAGCTGCCCCCGCTCGACGACCTGCCGCCGCTGCACGACGCCGCGCTGCTCCTGGGTGACGCGCCCGCGCCCTTCGAGGAGCTCGAGCCCATCGAGGACGACGGGACAGTGGCCGACGCGCACGGCCCGATGCACACCGAAGCCCCCACGCTGCACATCCACGAGCTCCCCGACGACGCGATCGAGGCCATCGCGCCCGTGGTGAGCGCGCCGCCGCCCCAGCGCGCGCCGCAGGGTCCGCCTCAGCGCCCGCAGCAAGCTCCGCAGGCTGCGGCCCCGGGAAAGCTGCAGCCCGTCTTCCAGCGCCACAAGCCGCCCCCGACCGATCCCACGATGGTGTCCGCGCCGCCCGAGCCTGTGGGACGCCCGCTCCCGACGCCGCCGCCGCGGCTCAAGCCCATCGCGCTCGAGGGCATCCCCACGCCGCCGCCCGTGCAGGTGGTCCCGCAGATCCAGGGCGAGCCCCTGCTCGAGCTGCGCAGCAAGCCGCCGCCGCCCACGAGCCCCATCCCGCCCAAGGCCGAGGCCTCGTTCACGCCGGGCGCGCTGGTCGCAGGCCGCTACCGCCTCGAGGAGCGCATCGGCACCGGCGGCATGGCGGCCGTGTTCCGCGCCACGGATCAGGAGCTCGACGAGCAGGTCGCGCTCAAGGTGTTCACGCTCGCCGAGGCCAGCGACGTGGCG
>JAFEBC010000196.1 GCA_018266095.1 Deltaproteobacteria bacterium | reverse complement strand
TGGCGCTGCTCCTGGGCATCGGCTACGGAGTGAACGCGTTCGGCGGCACGCTCTGGACGTACTTCATCGGCACCACGCTCTGGTCGGTGGGCGAGGTCATCGGGTTCCCGGCGGCGTCGGCGCTGGTGGCGGACCTCGCGCCTGTCGAGCTGCGCGGGCGCTACCAGGGCGCGTTCTCGATGATGTTCGGCCTCGCGTTCACGCTGGGGCCCATCCTCGGCGGCGAGCTGCTCACGCGCGGCGGCGGGCGGCTCTTGTGGAGCGTGTGCTTCGGCGTCGCGTGCACGGTGGCCGTGCTGCACCTGCTCGTGCGCGGGACGCGGCGGGAGCGGGTGGCGCTGGCGCGGGCGCAGATCGCGGGGGCCTGAAGACGTGGCGCCGCGGACCTCGATCACGGATCCGATCCGCGTGGACTGGCTGCCGGCGCTCGGGGGGGCCGGCGAGCCGGCCGGGCAGCACGCTGGCCGTCCGCTCGCGCAGCGCGGGAGCGTGGGCCTCACCTTCGCGCCCGGCAAGCACCAGCGCTCCCTGCAAGGCGTCCACTGGGAGCGCGACCTCTCGGCGGACCTGGATCGTCTGGTGACGTTCGAGCGCGTGCAGGTCGTGGCGTGCCTGCTCGAGGACCACGAGCTTCTGAGCCTGGGCATCCCCGGCTACGTGCGCGAGGTCACTGCGCGGGGGCTGCGCCTCTTGCGGCTGCCCATCCGCGACGCCACCACGCCGCCGGCCCGCGAGCCCGTGAGCGCGCTGCTCACCCACCTCGACGATGCTGTGGCGCGCGGCGAGCGAGTGGCCGTCCATTGCGCTGGCGGACTGGGTCGCGCGGGGACCATCGCGGGCTGCTGGCTCGTGCGCAACGGGACGCGGCCCGACGTGGCTCTGAAGATCCTGCGGGAGGTGCGCGGTCCGGGTTGCCCGGAGACGCAGGCGCAGCGGGAGTACATCCTGGGCTGGCCGCCGCGCGGCTGACAGGCCCACGGAGACGACGCGGATCGACCTATCATTTCGATAGATTTCTCTCAAACATCATTGCTATCCATCAAAACGAGAGTCGCGCGGGCGGGCGGGCCGAGGCCGGGAGCGGCTGAACCCATGCGGCTGAACCCCTTGCGGCTGAACCCCTTGCTGCGGCGCGAGCGCGTCGACGTCCTGCTCGCGCCTCCGCTGTTGCGCCAGGTTCGGACCATGCCGTGCCGGGTGCACGAACCTCGGCCCCACGGGCGACACAGGAGCAGAGGACCCGGCCACCGCATCTCTCAACACGAGAGACAACAATCACTTTGAGTGTCCGTCTGATCCAAACACCAACGCCGCTCTGGCGCGACGAGGGCTCACCGCGCCGAAGGGGGCCGAATCCCGGACTGCGTCAGCAAGAACGTCCGGCGACTCTCAAATCGAGAGTCACACCTGCCGCGAGGCCAGGACCAGGAGGCGCTTCACGTCCTCGTTGCTGTAGCCGAAGCACTCCTGCAGGGTGCCCAGCACCAGCATCTCCTCGCTGTCGAGCTGCGAATCGGCGCCCATCACGCGGACGCAGTGCTGGAAGGCCATCTCGCGCAGGGCCGGGTCGTCCAGGCGCAGGGCGCACTCGCGCAGGGCGTCCTCCAGGCCGATCTCGTCGAGGCGCTCCTTGGCGCGCTTGGAGAGCTCGGCGGTGCTGCCGACCTGCTTCAGATCGGGGTTGGCGGCCACCAGCTTGTGCACCGTGAGCGCTTCGACGCCCTGGACGGTGCCGTCGGCCCAGGCGGTGAGGACCATGAGTTCGACGACGGAGCGGGCTTCTTCGAGGGTGGCCATGGGCGCACGATACCAAAGGATCGCGGGTTGGCGAGGGGGGCGCGTGAGCGACGACGGGACGCGACATGCTGACGCGGATGAGGGGCACGCATTCTCCTGGTGCGCGCGGCGGTGGCTGTGCAGAATGTCGGCGAACCTTTTGCCAGGACGCCTCCGATGAGCAATGTCGTCAAGCCGATGACCGCTGAAGAGGAGTACTTCGCGCGCGAGAACGCGGAGCGGCTCCGCAAGATCGCCGCAGAGCAGAAGCAGAAGCTGGCGGCCGACGAGCTGGAGGCGCTCAAGAAGCAGCACTGGATGAAGTGCCCGAAGTGCGGGTTCGACCTGCAGACCATCCAGTTCCGCGGGCAGAACATCGACAAGTGCATGCACTGCGGCGGCACGTTCCTGGACGCGGGCGAGCTCGAGCTGTTGGCCAAGGCCGAGGACAAGCACGTGGTGATGGAGAGCCTGATGAACCTGTTCTCGCACTCGAAGAAGTGAGCGCGGGCGGGCGCGTGGCGCGCGGGCCTTACTTGATGAACGCGCGCATGAACGACGCGAGCGTCTGGGCCGAGGCGAGGGTGACCGCGTTGTAGAGCGAGACGCGGATGCCGCCGACGCTGCGGTGGCCCTTGAGCCCGACCATGCCGGCCTTCTTGGCCTCGGCGACGAACTGGTCCTCGAGGGCCTCGCTCGGCAGGCGGAAGACGAGGTTCATCACGCTGCGGAACTTGGGGTCCACGGGGCAGCGGTAGAAGCCCTGGCTCTGGTCGATCACGTCGTAGACGGCGGCGGCCTTGGCGCGGTTCTCGCGCTCGCGGGCGGCGAGGCCACCCTGCTCTTTCAGCACGGCGAGCACGTTGCGCACGAGGTAGATCGCGAAGGTGGGCGGCGTGTTGTAGAGCGAGCGCGCCTCGGCCACGGTGCGGTACTGGAAGATCTTGGGGATGTCCTTGCGGCCCGTCGCGAGGAAGTCCTTGTGCGCGATGAGCACGACGATGCCGGAGGGGCCGAGGTTCTTCTGCGCGCCGGCGTAGATGAAGGCGAACCTGGAGACGTCCATGGGGCGCCAGAGCAGATCGCTGGACATGTCCACGACCAGGGGCGCGGCGGCCTTGGGGAAGTCGCTCCCGGGCTGCACGGCGAACTGGATGCCGTGGATGGTCTCGTTCGAGGTGAGGTGGACGTAGGTGGCGCCCGGATCCTGCGGGAGCGTCTCGGGGAGCGTGTGGTACGGCGCGGCGTCGACGAGGGCGCGCGCGGTGCCGCCCTGGAGCTTGCCGACGACCTGCGCTTCGCTCAGGGCCTTCTCGCCCCAGACGCCGGTGACGACGTGGTCGGCGCGGCCGCCGGGGCCGAGGAAGTTCATCGGCACCTGCGCGAACTGCTGCGTGGCGCCGCCCTGCACGAAGAGGATGTCGTGCGTCGCGGGGACTTGCAGGAGCTCGCGCAAGAGCGAGAGGGCCTCGTCGTGCACGGCCTCGTACTCGCGGCCGCGGTGGCTGTGCTCCATCACCGACATGCCGGAGTTGGCGAAGTCGAGGAGCTCGCGCTGCGCGCGCTCGAGGGCGGCGAGCGGGAGGGCCGAGGGGCCGGCGTTGAAGTTGATGACGCGTGCCATGCGCGAACTCCTGTCGGGAAGGACGCGCGAGAGTAAGTGCGCTGCGGCGTGGAGGCAACGGATTCGGGTATCGTCGGCGCATGGCCATCCAGGTGAAGTCCTTCGCGTCCGCGCGCCAGTTCTCTCCCGAGAAGCTGCAGAAGCTGAACCTCTTCTCGACGCCGCAGTTCTTCCTCGATGTGTACTGCCTCGTGCCCGGCCAGGAGCAGAAGCCGCACGCGCACGCGGGGAACG
Source organism: Deltaproteobacteria bacterium (assembly GCA_018266095.1). Taxonomy (GTDB): domain Bacteria; phylum Myxococcota; class Myxococcia; order Myxococcales; family 40CM-4-68-19; genus CAIWCD01. The sequence continues at coordinate 35 of JAFEBC010000196.1, read as the reverse complement.
ACAAGGTGTACGCGGTGCTCGAGGGCGAGGCCGAG
>JAFEBC010000195.1 GCA_018266095.1 Deltaproteobacteria bacterium | reverse complement strand
AGCTGGCCGCCATCGTAGAACGGCTCCCGCGCGAGGAGGGCTCGCGCGTCAGCGCCGGCCTCTATCGAACATGCAGGAGCCTCGCGCTCGCCGAGGACGCGTTCCAGGAGGCGCTCGCGGTGGCCCTCGCGCGCTGGCCACAGACGGGCGTGCCCGAGAACCCGGCGGGCTGGGTGACGACGGTGGCCAAGAACCACCTGCTGCAGGCGCGGCGCCACGAGGGCGTCGCAGCGGAGAAGGCCGCGCTGCTGAAAGAGGACGAGGCCGTGGAGGCAGCGAGCGTGGAGGCGGTGACCGACGACCAGCTCCGGCTCATCTTCACCTGCTGCCACCCTGCCCTCGCGCAGGAGGCGCAGGTGGCGCTGAGCCTCAAGATTCTCGCGGGCTTCAGCGTGGGCGAGCTGGCGCGGGCGTTCGTGGTGCCCGAGGCGACGATGGCGCAGCGGCTCGTGCGCGCCAAGCGGCAGGTGGACGACGAGGGCCTCGCGCTGGCGGTGCCGGGCCGGCGCGAGCTCTCGGAGCGGCTGCCCGCGGTGCTGGCGGTGGTGTACCTGGTGCTGAACGAGGGGCACACCGGCAGCCAGGGCGAGCTCTTGCGCGCCGAGCTGCTGCGGGAGTCGCTGCGGCTGGCGCGGCTGTTGACCTAGCTCTTGCCCACGGAGGCGGAGGTGTTCGGGCTCGCGGCGCTGGTCGCCTTCACGGCGGCGCGCGCGGCCACGCGGACGGACGAGAGCGGGCGGCCCATGCTGCTCGCGGAGCAGGACCGGACGCGGTGGGACGGCGCGCTCATCCTCGAGGGCTTGGTGGCGCTGCAGCGCGCGCAGCGGCTGGGCGGCTCTTCGTACACGCTGCAGGCCGAGCTGGCCTCGTGGCACTGCACCGCGGCGCGCTGGGAGGACACGCCGTGGCGCCGCGTGCTCGGCACGTACGATCGGCTCCTCGCGCTCAGCCCGTCGCCGGTGGTGGCGCTCAACCGCGCGGTGGCCCTGGCGATGCTCGACGGTCCCGACGCGGGCCTTGTGGCGCTCGCGCCGCTCGAGGCCGCGCTGTCGCGGTATCACTTGTTCTACGCCACGCGGGCCGATCTCCTGCGCCGCGCGGGCCACTCGGATCGGGCCGACCTCGAGCGGGCCTTGGAGCTGGCGACCAACGACGCCGAGCGCGCGCTGCTGCGGGAGCGGATGAAGGGCTGAGCGCGAAGGCGAGCACACGCGGCGAAGGGGCAGATGCGGCGAAGGGATCGTGGCGCCCGTGTACAGCGACCTTGCCAGATGCGGCTGATGTTTACGGGGCCGCTGCCTTCGACGCGGGATCGGCGCTGCCCTTGGCGACGGGCGTGCGCTGCGCCGGGTCGTAGAAGAAGGTCTCCGAGACGATCTGATCGCCGGACCACCGCTGGTACGCGAGCTCCTCCATGCGCGTCACCGTGCCGTCGAGCCACTCGAACTGGAAGATCCAGCGGATGACCACGGTGTCGCCGTGGACGAGCACCGGCCGGATGCACTCGGTGGACATGGCCTTCGCGCGCGCCATCACCCCGCGTTCGCGAGCGAGGTGCGCGGCCTTGCCGCCGGCGCGAGGCGCGGACTGGTTCTCCTGCATGGTCGCGTGCTCGGCGTAGAATTCGTCGATGGCGCGGTCGTGGGCGTTGCTCTCGACGGTGGCGATGAAGCGCTCGAGGGCGGCGGGGGTGGGCATGCGACGCTATGTAACAGCGTCGCCGTCACCACGCCTCGGGCCAGTCCTCGAGCAGACTCGTCGCTACCGCATCCCACCCGACGCGATGAGCTGCTCGCCCGTCAACCACGCCGAGTCGTCGCTGGCCAGGAACGCCGCGATGCTCGCGATGTCCCCCGGCCGCCCCGTCCGCCCGAACGGCACCTGGGCGACCACGCCCTTCTCGAAGTCCGACCCGATGAACCCCGCGCTGATGGCGCCCTCCGTCTCCACCATGCCCGGGTTCAGCGAGTTGACCCGGATCTTCCGCGCGCCCAGCTCACGCGACAGCACCCCGGTGATGGCGTCGACCGCGCCCTTGGTGCCCGTGTAGACCGCGCTCCCCGGCGGCGTGATGCGGCTGACCGCGGAGCCGATGTTGATGATGCTGGACCCCTCGGGCAGGTGCTTCACCGCGGCCTGCGTGGTGAGCAAGAGGCCGAGCACGTTGATGCCGAACATGCGGTGGAACGACTCCTCGGTGAACGCTTCGATGGCCCCGAACTCGTAGACGCCCGAGTTGTTCACCAGGATGTCGAGGTGTCCGTACGCCTTGAGCGCCGCGTCGATGAGCCCCTGCGCCTCGGCCTTCTTCGACACATCTCCGCGCACGGCGATGGCCTTGCCACCCTTCTCCTGGATCTGCGCGACGACCTTGTCTGCGCCTTCCTTGCTGCTCGCGTAGTTGACGACCACCGCCGCGCCTTCTGCCGCCAGCGATTTGGCGATGGCGGCACCGATGCCCTTCGACGCGCCCGTGACGACTGCGACCTTCCCCTGGAGCTTGCTCATGGATGTTCCCTTCGCGGCGTGGTTGCCGGACGGGGAGTCTGATGCTCCTGTAGTTCGGGAGATTCGAACAACTGAACTACTGGACGACCGAACCACCGGACCACCGGAGGAACGGACTCCGGCACTTCTGGCCTCTTGAACGACCGGAGGCCGGGAGCATGGGAGTTCCGGACCTTTGGACAATGGGACTTCCGGCGTTAGGATCCGACGCATGCGGCCCCTGGTCCATCCAGCCATCGAAGACGTGCCTCTGGAGGCGATCCTTCACGCGCTCGGGGATCCGACCCGGGTGGCGATCTATGCCGGAATCCTCGCCTCCGAGAAGCCTCAGAGCTGCAACGCGTTCGCGCACCTCAACGAGCAGCCCATCCCCAAGTCCACGCTGTCCGAGCACTTCAAGGTGCTGCGAGAGGCGGGCCTGATCCGAAGCGAGCGCAGCGGGGTGGAGATGAAGAACAGCTCGCGCTGCGGGGAGCTCGAGACGCGGTTCCCTGGGCTGGTGACGGCGATCCTGAACGCGCACAAGAAGCAGCTCGAGGAGCAGGTGCGGGTGGAGCAGGCGGCGCGGAGGAAGAGCAAGCGGGGCTGAAGCCCTGGAAGGAAAGCGGGGACTCAGCTCGGCGAGCAGCGACCGAGTGAGGGGCGCTACAGAAACAGCCGCAGCAGGTCGATGCGCGACTCTGCGCCCAGCTTCGTCAAGAGGTTGGCCTGGTGGAACTTCGCGGTGCGGGCTGAGATGCCGAGCGCGGCGCCCACGTCGGCGAAGGTGCGGCCGACCAGGATGAGCTCGAGGACCTGCAGCTCGCGCGGAGAGAGGTTGGCGGCTTCGATGAGCGTCTGGCGGCGGCGGCGCAGCAGGCCTTCGACGTCGGTGGGCGCGACCTGCGGCTGGTAGTGCGCGCGCATCCGCAGCATCGCCTTCACGCGGGCGCGGAGGACCACGCGCGCGATGGGCTTGGAGAGGAAGTCGTCGGCGCCGGCGTCGAGGCCGCGCACGGTGTCCTCGGAGGAGTCGAGCGCGGTGAGCAGGATGAAGGGGATGTAGCGCCAGACGGGGTGAGCCTTCGCGCGGCGGCAGACCTCGAGGCCGTCGAGGACCGGCATCATCACGTCGCAGAGGATGAGGTCGAAGGGCTGCGCGGCCAGGAGGTTGAGGGCCTCGCCGCCGCTGGTGACGGTGGTGACGCGGTGATCCGGGTCCTCGCTGAGCGCGGCCTCGATGACGACGCGGGAGCCTTCGTCATCGTCCACCACGAGCACCGAGGAGACAGTGTTCGCGGGAGGGGCCGTGGGCATGAGCTGATCGGGATAGTACGAGGGCGGCGTCCGGTCCAGTCGCTTGTCAGCTTCTCGACTATCGATTTCCAACTGCGGACGTTTGCATCGCAAATCATGCGTGCGTCGGGCGGGTCCGAGGTCGGCGCGTGTGGGTGGCGCGGTCCCTGCTCCACACCTTTGCCCCCTGTCCGACAAGCCAGTCGCGGGGGTGCAAAAGGACAAGCACACTGTGCGCACCCTGATGCAGTTGCCCAAGGACATCTCGAGCGCGGCGCGCACCTTCGCGGAGTCCACCGGCGCCGCGATGCTGGGCGGTCAGGAGGTCGCCCCGGACGTCATCGTGTTCTTGCGGGAGCTCACCGCGAAGCCGGTCGGCGGCGAGGTCGTCGTCGAGTCGGCGGACGGCACCGCGCGCGTGTTCGTGGTCGGCGGCCGCGTCGCGTGGGCGTTCGTGGGAGACGGCGGGCCCGGCTTCACAGCGCTGCTGGTCTCGCGCGGGCTGATGAGCGAGGAGGACGTGAACGCGGCGCTGGCCGAGTGTCGGCGCACCGGGAGCAACTTCTGCGAGCAGCTCATCGCGTGGGGCGTGGCCGATCGCGCGCCGCTGCGCAAGCTCCTGCTCGAGTACGTCGCGGGCTCGCTCGCGCGGGCGGCGGCGATGTCCTCACCGCGGGTCCGCTTCGTGCCCCAGGCACGCGCGTACAACAGCGATCTCACCTTCGCGATCGAGGAGCTCTGGCCCACGCCGGCGCCGTCCGAGGAGGAGGCCGAGTCGCTCTACGACGCGTCCGAGGCGGACCTGCCGGTGGTGCCGGGCCGCGGCTGGAACGCGGCGAGCGCGCAGGCGTCACTCAGCGAAGCGATGAAGATGGAGGGCGCCATCGCAGCGGCGCTGGTCGACTACGAGAGCGGCGTGGCGGTCGAGACGGCGGGAGGCAGCGCGGACTTCGACGTGGGTCTGGCCGCGGCCGGCAACACCGAGGTGGTCCGCGCGAAGCTGAAGGTCGCCTCCCTGCTCGGCCTCGCGGGCGGGATCGAGGACATGCTCATCACGCTGTCGTCCCAGTACCACCTCATCCGGCCGCTCACGAGCAACGCCGGCTTCTTCCTCTACGTGGCGCTCGACCGCGCGCAGGCGAACCTGGCGATGGCGCGGCACAAGGTGATGCAGATCGAGAGCGCGCTGGTGCTGTGAGGGCGCCGGGCCCGAGACCGCTCGCGCCAAAGCGACGCTTGCCTTTTGTCTGGCCTTGTGTTGATACTGATTCTGGTTCTCAATTTCATTCAAGGTCCGTCATGCTCCGCACACGCCCGCTCGCCCTCGCGATCGCCCTCTGCCTCCCCGCGCTCCTCTGCGCCACCGCCGCGCGCGCTGACCGCCGCACGCTCATCCGCGGCTACGAGTACGCCACGCAGCCGCAAGGAAACCTCGAGCTCGAGATCTGGAACGAGCTGGACATCCCGCGCGGACACGCCTCGGACATCGCGCTCACGCAGCGGATCGAGCTCGAGTACGGCATCACCGACCACTGGGACGTCGCGCTCTACCATGTGTTCGCGGACCAGGGCTCGGGCGAGAGCCGCACGTACGGGTTCGACTCCTGGCGGCTGGAGCAGCGCTACCGGCTGCTGGAGAAGGGCGACCTGCCCGTCGACCTGATGCTCTACCTGGAGATCGAGCGGCCGCGCGACTTCACCGAGCCGTGGATCTTCGAGGGCAAGCTCATCGCGGAGAGGGAGCTGGGCAAGCTGGGGCTCGTCGGCAACCTCATCTTCGAGCGCGGCGCGTCGACGGCGGGCGAGATGAACTTCGAGCTCGATCTGGGCGCGCGGT
>JAFEBC010000194.1 GCA_018266095.1 Deltaproteobacteria bacterium | reverse complement strand
GATCCTGGGCGATCAGGGCAGGTTTGCTGGGGGTCCAGGGGGAGCGACAGCTCGGCGGGGAGCGACAGCTCGGCCCTGGTGTACGTTTCGCGAACGCGAAACCGGATCGTGGAGCGTCACATCGAAGGTCAGACGCCCGGCAGTCCGGAACCTCTCCGCTACTTAGAAAACCTGAACGGCGCTCTGTCGACGAACAGCGGCTCCGACTTCATCTCGCCGCCGTTGTCGTCCTTCACCACGAAGTAGAAGTGGCTCTCGTTCTGCCCCGCGGCGTCCGGCGGGATCTCGAGCTTCACCTTCTTCTTCACGCTCTTGGCGGCCGAGGCGTCGATCTTCTGCACCGACTTGTCCTGCGTGCGGTCGGCCGACACGGACCAGATCTCGATCTTCAGGCTGCCCTTCGGGTTCTGACACTCGACCTGCAGCTCGACGTCCTGGCCGTTGAGCGCGCGCTGGATGCTCCAGCCGACACGAGAGATCGAGCCGTGTCCGGCCGGCGGCGTCTGGTTGTTGGTCTGGCCCTGCGTGCTCGACGGCTTGGTGGCGCCCGAGTTGCTGCCCGAGCCAGGCTGGTCGGCCTCCTGCTTGTGCTCGAGGGCCTGCTCGAGGAGGATCTTGAGCGCGTTGATGATGTAGTCGGCGAGGTTCGCGGCGCTGGCGCCGTCGTTGACCATCACGTCGGGCGAGCCCTCGATGATCTTGCCGTTGCCGCCGCAGTGCGTGGTCTTGTCGCCGTTGCGCGCGAAGGGCTTGCCGTTCACGTAGACGTCGGGCGAGCCCTTGGCCACCTGGAAGATGTTGGGGCCGCAGCACACCGCGTGCAGGCCGAGGTCGTCGACGCGGCCGGCGGGGCGCTTGTTGACGAAGACGTCGGGCGAGGCGGCCGTGATGGGGCCGGTGCCCGGGTGCGGACACGACGGACAGCCGTGCGCGTCCTGCTGGATCTGGGCGTTGTCTCCGAGACGCGCGGCTGCCGGCATCGAGTGCTCGCTCTCTGTGGCAGCATGCCCGCGGCACCGCACCTGCGGCGCCGGACAGTCCGACCACGGGAGGAGCATAGCACGAGGCAGGGGGCGCTGGAAGGCCTCAGGAGGGGCCGGCAGGCCTGGACTGAGGGGCGCCGGGCCGGACCGCGGCGGCGGCGCATCATGGGCCGGATTCGGCTGTCAGGACAAGCGCTTGGCGGACTTGAGCGCGGCCTTGGCCTGAGCCTCGACCAGCCTGCGCAGCGGCTTCGGCTCGACGATCCGGAATCCGAACGGCAGCCGCACGAGCTCCCGGGCCACCCAGGCGAGGTCGTCGGCCTCGACGCGCAGGCGCACACCCTGCCCCGCGTGCGGGCCCAGCGCTTCGAGCACGCCGAAGGCCGCGAAGAGCGACTTGCGGGCCAGGTCCAGCGTCGTGTCCAGGTGCACCACCACCTGGTGCGCCCGCGGCAGGCTCGCGATCGAGCGCGCCAGGGCACCTTGCGTGTCGAAGTCCGCGGGCCGCTCGAACGTGGTCTGCAGGGGCAGCGCGGCCACGATGCGGTCCAGGCGGAACGAGCGCAGATCGCGGCGCAGGTGGCAGTGGCCCACCGCGTACCAGCGCCCCTGCCGGCGCGCGAGGCCGTACGGGTCCAGATCGCGCACGGTCTCACCGCCGTCGGAGTCGAGGTAGCGCAGCCGCACCCGCGTGCGCTCCGAGGCCGCGAGTGAGAGCACCGTCAGGGCCGCGTCGTTCCCAGGCGCCGCGGGGCGCGAGAGGCCGAGCGACACGGTCTGGTCGATGGCCGCGAGCCGCTTCTGCAGCGCCTTGGGAAGCACGCGCGAGAGCTTGGCCTGCGCGCTCGCCACCGCCGGCGCCGCGCTGGAGAGGCCGAGGTTTCTCGCGGCGAGCAGGCCCACCGCGAGGGCCAGGGCTTCGTCGTCGTTGAAGAGCATCGGAGGCAGCTTGAAGCCGGCGACGAGCGAGTACGAGCCGTGCCGCCCGCGCTCGGCGGTGATGGGGATGCCCAGGTCCTCGAGCGTAGCGATGTAGCGCCGCACGGTGCGCTCGTCGACGGCGAGCCGCTCGGACAGCGCGCGTCCGCTGATGGACGCGTGCGTCTGCAAGAGCTCCAAGGCGGCCAAGAGGCGCGTGGTGGGCTTCGGCATCGCGGCTCTAGCCTAGCAAACAATCAGGGCATGAATTGTCCTGATTCCAGCGGACGCTCGCGCGCACGAACGGACCGCTGCGCTGGACTCTCCCCAAGCGGCCGACCGATGGAGGCTGCACCGTGGCTCACTCGACCCAGCTCTGGCTCTTCTTCGTCCTCGTCTTCGGCGTCATCTTGCTGCCGGGGCTCGACATGGCCTTCGTGCTCGGCTCGGCCATCGTCGGCGGGCGGCGCGCGGGCTTCTCGGCCGTCTTCGGCATCATGGCCGGCGGCGCGGTGCACGTGACCGCGGGCACGCTCGGCATCTCGGCGCTGCTGGCCGTGTCGCCCTCGGCCTTCAATGTCGTGCTGCTCGCGGGCGCGGCCTACGTGGCCTGGGTGGGCGTCTCGCTCTTGCGCTCGCACAGCGGCGCGACCGACACCTCGACGGCGCAGCGCACGCGCTGGCAGACCTTCCGCCAGGCCGCGGTGACGTGTCTGCTCAACCCCAAGGCCTATGTGTTCATGCTCGCGGTGTTCCCGCAGTTCCTGCGCCCGCAAGACGGGCACGTGGCCGCGCAGGCGCTGGTGCTCGGGCTCATCATCGCCGCGACGCAGCTCCTCATCTACGGCGCGGTGGCGCTCTCGGCGGGCACGGCGCAGCACTGGCTCGCCTCGCGGCCCGTCGCCCAGACGTGGATGCAGCGGACGGTGGGCGGCGTGCTCTTGGCGAGCGCGGTGCTGTGCGCGGTGCAGGGCGTCCGCGGGCTGTGATCAGTGCGCGAGCGAGAGCCAGGCGTTGAGCGCGATGCGCGTGCCGAGGACGTCGGGCGTGTGGTTGTGGCCGGCGAAGTAGAGGACCTGCGCCTTGCGCGAGTCGTCGTCGCGTTGGATGAAGCTGACCTGATCCGCGATCGACATGCCTCGGGGATTGGTGGAGAGCATGGACGGGTTGAGGTTCGAGATGGTGTACGCGAGGGGCGCGAAGCCTGGCTTGTAGGTCGAGCTCGCGCTGGGGAGATAGCTGTCGAGGCCTCCGCCATACGTGACCCAACGCGCGTCGCCGACTTGCGCGTAGGCGCTCGTGCGGTCGGGGAAGTGGATGCAGTCGGTCCCCGCGGCCGTGGTCGGATCGGTGCAGTTGGGGAGCACCCGCGTGAACGGGAAGAGCTCGTGGATGAGGCCGAACGGGGCCGGCGTCGGCGAGGTCGAGCATTGGCGCGGATCGGGCGAGCCCTTCGCGCAGGTGAGCGACTGCGTGCCGAGCGTCGGGCCCTGCACGCCCTCGGTCGCGTCCGCGGTGTAGCGCTCGTTGGGATAGCAGCCGCTGCCGCTGGCGGTCACGCCTGCCGTTCCAAACGTCCTCGCCGCGTTGCCGCCCGGGAGCATGCCAGGCAATGCGCCGCTCGAGACGGCAGGGTCCGGCCAGGTCCAGACTCCGGTGCAGCCGGTCGAGGTGCAGCGCAAGCTCGGATCGACTCCGTCGTGCCAGCTCCAATCGGTGGTCGTCGTATAGCCGGGGTTGCACGTCGTGTTGACCGTCGACGACTCGGCCGTGTTCACCGCGCCCTCGAGCGCGCCGATGGAGGCGCACTCCGCGTAGAGCAGGTGAGCGGTGGAGACGTCGTTGAGGTAGTTGGCGACGTTCGTGCGCGCGTTCGCGGCGCAGGTCGCATCGCAGCCCGGCGTCGCGGGGCCGGTCCAGCCGGGCGCGGCGCTCGTCTTCCAGGGGCGGCCCTCCCAGTGCGACATCCACAGCAGCGGATAGCGCGCGGGCGAGCCGGGGGTGTTCGAATCCACGACCTGGTTGATCATCCCGTTCGCGAGGTCGATCTCGTCGAGATAGTCGTAGATGAGGCCCGACTGCGCGCCGTTCGGACAGAGCGTGAGCGATGCGCGCGAACCGGTCCAGCCACCCGCGGCCCAGAACGCGGCGTTGCGGCCGTCCGGAGGGCAGCCCGCGATGGTGGCGAACGACAAGCCCGCCGACTTGAAGGTGGGTTGCAGTTGGAAGCCCTTGATGCCCGTGGGCGTGCCCGTGAGGTTGCCGTGGAACACGGGATCGGTGCCGCCGCGGACGAGGCCGGTGAGCACCGAGGTCTTGTCCTCATTGGACCAGTCGCTGTCCACCGACTGGACGAGGCCGATCCGCGGCGGCGGCGCGGTGAGCGTCTTGAAGTTCGGCGCGGAGAACTGGATCTGGGCGCGATGGATGTTGACGTGGTGAACGAGCGCGAAGTCCGTCCACGGATCTGAACCGGGGTTGTAGAAGCGGAGGATCTGGGCCGTTCCGCTCCTCGGCGGCGAGGTGACTGCGTTGCAACTTCCCTGGGTCCTGAAGGGCGAGAAGTCGACCGAGGAGCCGGCGACGTCGCGCGCGATCGTCGTCCCTTGCAGCAGCGCGAGGAACGCGGGCGCGTCGCTGGCATCGATGACGAAGGCCCCGCCCGAGTAGCCCACGCGCGTCACGTCTGTCGCCGGAACCCCCTGGAACCGCACAGTCCGGCTCTTGAAGTTCGGGAAGGCGAACGCCTGCCCGATCGACGTCGTCGTGTCCATGGTGACGACGTTGCCGTCTGAGGTGGCGTTGGTGTTGGAGTTGTTGACGAGCTTCACGGGAGCGGCGCTGTCGTTGTTGACCACGAAGTCGCAGCCGTCCATCCACTCCGGATCGGCCATCGTCTTCGCGGGCGAGAGGAGCGTCCCACCGTTGTAGACCTGATCGATCGACGTCGGCACGCAGCGGTTCGGCGAGGCCTTGGCGGAGTTGACGATCCAATGCACGGAGATGGGCGCGAGCCACGGCGCGTGGGCCTGCGTCGGGTCGGCGCGCAGGCCATCGTTGGCGCGCAGCACGCTGTAGACGAGGCCGTACGCGGACACGGTGCCGCAAGGGTCCTGGAAGCTCGACTGCATGGGGATGATGAGCGAGCCGGCGGCGAAGGTGGCGAGGTGCGAGTCGATGTTCACCTCGATCAACGCCTCGTCGCCATAGCCGCCCGCGGGATTCCGGCCACTGCAGGAGAGCTCGATGGTGCCGCTCGCGCCGGCGACGAGCTTCGGGTTGTTGCCCGTGTACGCGTTCGTGCCATTGATGAAGGTCGCGCCATCCACGAACCATTCATAGGTCGTGGTCGAGCTCGCCGGCACGGAGGCGGAGAACGTGCCGGCAGGGACGACCGAGAGGGGCGCGCTGATGACGGGCGCGGCCGGGAGCGCGTACACGCTGATGGTCGAGCTCGCGGCCTGGAGGTCGCCGGTGAGCGCGTGCGTGGCCGTCGCCGTGAGTGTCAGGGCGCTGCTCGTACCCGCGGTGAAGGCCACCGTGGTGCCCGTGTTCTGCGTGAGCGTGCCGCCGCTGATGGTCCAGCCGAAGGTCACGTTGGCCTGCGCGTCCACGCTCGCCTGGCTGCTCGCGCCCTGATTCAGGGCCGTGGCCTTTGGGCGGATGACCGGCACTTGCACCGGCGGATACACACTCAGACTCGCGGACCCGCTCGCGACGGCGCCGAGCGTGTTCCTGGCCTGTACGGAGAGACGCAGCGTGCTCGCGGTGCCCGCCGTGAACTGGATCTGCGGGCCGGTGTTCGCGCCCGTGATGGTGCCGCCGGCGTCGACCGACCACGAGTACGTGATGCCCGCCTGCGGCGAGGCGATGAAGGCCGTGTACGTCAATCCCTGCGTGACGTTGGCGGCGGCGGTGATCAGCGGCATCTGCGGCGTCGGGCAGGTCCAGTTCGGATCCGCGGGCAAGGCCAGGACGCCCGAGGCCTTGAGTCCGTCGCTGCCGGTGACCGTGACCTGGAACGTCACGGCCGCGGGCAGGCAGGTCGACGGCGCGACCCAAACAGGCGCGCCCGAGTCCGCCGCCCGCGTGAAGGTCCCTGCGCTGGCGAGCCAGGAGTACGTCAGTGTGGTGCGGTGCGCCAGGGCCACGGCCGTGTTGAAATTGATCGACACCCCCGGTGTCACCGTCGCGCGCGAGGCGTAGAGAGCGATGATGCTCGGGCCGATGTCCACGGTAGGCGCGCTGGTGTCCGAGAGCTTGATGGTGCCGTTGGAGCTGCCCGCCGGTGAAGACACTTGGAGCGACAGCGTGCACGTACCGTCGGAGGCAGGCGTGTCGAGCGTGAAGCGCAGATAGCCGGGTTGGTTCGTGGCCGAGAACGATCCCGCGCAGCCTCCCGTCGTGCTCCAAGTGGAGGTGACGCTCGCACCGCCTGCTTGGATGTTGGCCGCGAGCAGCCAGGACTCGCCGCGGATGAGGCCCTGCTCCAAGGTCGCGCTCATCGAGAGGATCTGCGGCGGGCCCGGCACGCCCACGCTGAAGAGCCCCGGGTCGCCCGGCTGCGTGACCTGCACCGCGGCGCCCTGCGAGACCGCGTTGCCCAACGCGTCCGTCACAGTCGCCGTCAGCACGACAGGCCCGGTCGCGCGCGGAGCGGTCCACACCGGCGCCTGCGATGAAGCGTCATCGAAGCTCCCGGAGCCCTCGGGCGAGGCGAGCCAGGCGTAGCGAAGCGGCCCGGGAGCCGTACCCGCGCTTGCGCTGACAGTGAGCTGTACCTGCGCGCCCGGAGCCGGCGAGCCGTTCGAGATGGTGATCGACTGCAGCGTGGGTCCGGTCGAGCTGAGCGGGTCGCCCGTCGGCGTGAGCGCGAGCTGGATGAGGGCCGTGGCTCCGGCGACGATGAGCGCCTGCGCACTCCCCGTGAACGCGGGCGCGTCCGGATCGGCCGCGTAGGCCGCGGCGGTGAAGGTGTCGAGGCCGATGGGCAGGTCGTGCAGCGTGATCTGCCACTCGCCGTCGGCCAGGGCGAGCGCCTGCGTGATCGGCACGGCCAGGTGCTCGCCGCGGATCTCCACGGTCACACGCGAGACATCGCTCGCGCCCAGCCGCGTGGAGACGGTGAGGCGCGCCGCACCCGATGCAGGCACCTGCGGGGCCGCCTTCGTACACGACAGCGCAGCGCACGCGGCCAGCGCGAGCGCCACGCCACGCCTGCAGGACTGCGCTGTCGTCACCGCCCCCATCGAGGGATTCTACCCCGCGGCTCGAGGGTGCTCGTGTCGGTGCGCACCGCGCCCACCTGCGTCGAGACCGGCGAGGAGTGCGAGAGGACCGCGCCGCCCGTG
>JAFEBC010000193.1 GCA_018266095.1 Deltaproteobacteria bacterium | reverse complement strand
TCTCCAGGAGCACGCGGCGCGAGAGGACGATGTTGCCGCGCTTCTTGTTGAACTTGATGACCTTGAACTTGTACTTCTCGCCGATGAGCTTATCGAGGTTGCGAATCGGGCGCAGATCGACCTGCGAGCCGGGCAGGAACGCCTTGACGCCGATGTCGACCGAGAGGCCGCCCTTCACGCGTCCGACGATGGTGCCCTCGACGAGCTCGTCGCGCTCGCACGCGGCGGAGATCTCGTCCCAGATGCGCATCTTGTCGGCCTTCTCCTTGGAGAGGACGACCATGCCCGTGTCGTTTTCGCGCGACTCGAGCAGCACTTCGACCGGATCGCCGGCCTTCACGTTGGGCTTGCCGTCGAGGAGACCGAACTCCTGGATGGCGACCTGGCCCTCGGACTTGTAGCCGATGTCGACGACCGCGTAGTCCTTGGTGACCTGAACGACGACGCCCTTGACGATCTCGTTCTCGCGGAGCTCGCCGCCCTTGGCGGTGCCGCGGCCCTTGAACGGCTCCTCGAGCATCGAGGCGAAGTCTTCGTCGCCCATGTCAGGAGGAGGGATGTTGACGTGCTGCGTGGAGCTGGTGGTGGGGTTGGACATTGACAAAACGACCTGCTGCTTTCTGTTGTTGTCCCCTGGAAAATGAGGGGCGATCGCCACGGGGAGTGATGGCGTTGGCCCATAAGTGCTGGAAAAGCCGCGCAACCTAGGCGCTCCAGTGGGTGGATGTCAACAGCGGCAGGCCACCTGACCGAGGGCGGATCCATTGAGTGGATTCACGAGCGGATTCGAGGGCAGAATCACGCGCGGAATCGGACGGGGAATCAGGCCTGCAAGCGGCTCTTGGCGAGGTCGACGCAGCGGTCGATGACCTGGTCCAAGTCGAGGCCGGTCGTGTCCACCAGGAGGGCGTCGTCGGCAGCCTTCAGGGGGGCGATGTCGCGGCCGCGATCGGAGGCGTCGCGCTTGCGCTGGTCGGCCAGGACCTCGGCCTCGGTGACGGCGAGGCCCTTCTGGGAGAGCTCCTGGAAGCGGCGGGCCGCGCGCGCCTCGTCGCTCGCGGTCAGGAAGAGCTTCACGGGCGCGTCGGGGAAGACCACGGTGCCGATGTCGCGGCCTTCGAGGACGGCGCCCTTCTTGGCCTCGCGGCCGAGCTGGCGCTGCAGCTCCAAGAGGGCCGCGCGCACGATGGGCCGGGCCGAAACGACGCTCGCGCCGCGCGAAATCTCGGGCGTGCGGATGGCCTCGGTCACGTCCTGGCCCTTGAGCAGCACGCGCTGCGCCTCGGCGGGCGCGTCCTCGGGCGGCGCGATGAAGGAGATGCCGAGCGACGGCTCGAGCACACGGCGCAGGCCCTCGTCGTCGTCCCACTCGATGCCGGCGCGGCGGGCCGCGAGCGCGACCGTGCGGTAGATGGCGCCGGTGTCGACCATGGTGAACCCGAGGCGGCGGGCCAGCGCGCGCGCGACCGTGCTCTTGCCGGCCCCGGCGGGGCCGTCGATGGCGACGATGTTGGCGATGCGGGCGGCGGACATGGGCGCGCGGGAGATACTTGGAAGCGCGCGCGGGGGCAAGTGGGCGCGAAGTCAGCTAACGAGGGAACGTCAAGATGCCTGTCTCACGATTGTACTCCGCAGGAACGTCATCTTCGTCGAATCCGAAGAACTCGTAGAGCCCGCGCACACATAAGTAGGCACAGCGATCGGGCTTCGTACGCAGGTCGTCCCACGACACGCTCAGCACAGGGCTGATGTATTCGGAACCTGGACTTTCTTTCGGCGGCCGGAAGTATCTTGTGCCGAGGGGCGAACCGGGGCGCAGCGTCTGACCAGCCAGGCCCGTGACGGCGAATCCGAACAAGATCTGATCGTCTTCATCGAGATCGGTCGCCTTGGGAAAGCGCGAGAAGAGGTAACTCGCCAAGCGAAACACTGACGCCGGATACTCGAGCAGCGCGTAGGGCCACAGGAGAGTGGAGGGCACTCCGGGCGGATAGTTCCAATGCAGGAGCGGGCTCTGTGCCTGGAATCGCAGGGTCCCGTTGGGCTGCACCTGCAGCACCTTGAAGGACTGGGACTGGTCGTAGATGACGCCACCTGCGAGCGAGCGCAGGCCGATCTCGCCGGGAACGATGAAGTTCCAGCCCTCGGTGCGATTCCCAGTCATTCCTGGATCCATGAGCAAGGAAACCAATTCGAACTTCAGGGCCTGGAGTTGCGGGTCGCGGCTCGGTCGGAGCACGAGCGTCAGGCCCGGCTTTCCTTCATGGCTCGACGTGCGGAGCAGTTCTTGGACCTCTGACTGGGTCTTTTGAAATCGGCGCTGAGCAGCCGGCCCCTTGGCAAACGCCATCGCAAGCTCGTCGCGGCTCATGTTTCGTAGCCGTGCGCCGGTGCGAATGTGAAAAAACCGACCTTCGCCCCGCAGTTCTGCGTAGGGGCGCGCACCTCCTTCTTTCACTTCGATGCGGAGGAGCCCCTTCCCATCGTCCTCCACCTCCTCCTCGTGGAAGATGATCTCACGCCCAACCAAGAGGGACGGCTCGATCTGACCAACGATGGCGTCCACAAGCCGAGAGCGTGCAGCCTGAATTCCATCGAACTTCTCGACTGACGTGGCGCGCCCCTGTTGCTCGCTCACGCCGATCCAGAGATTTCCCCCCGCAGCGTTGAGAAATCCCACCAGTTCGCGGACGACCTTCCTCGGATCGTCCAAGACGGCCCGCGCCTTGAACTCGAGCTTTTCGCTCTCGGCAGCACCGATGGGCGGTTTCATTGTTGGCCCTCGAGGACCTGCCCCGGATCCAACAGGAACTTTTCCATCGGGACCACGCGCAGGCCGCCCTCTTCGTCGTGTTCGATGCCGTTGTGGACAACCACGGCGCGCGCGCCCTTGTGTGTCAACAACTGCCCGCGCAGTGGCTCGACTTTGTCGCGAGGATTCCTGCTCGCGGTGACCTCGATGAAGGTGCGGATGTGCACTCCCTCATGGATGACGAAGTCGACCTCATTCTTGCCTGCCCGATCGCGGAGATAGGAGAGGGAGATTTCGCGGTTGCGAACAAGGTGACGGAGTTGGTGAAAGACGAGCGCCTCGAGGACGCGTCCAAGAACCACGGGTTCACTGAGCGGGTCGGATACGGCGCTAAATGCGGTGATGAGCCCGTGGTCAGCGGCGTAGATCTTGGGATAGGCGCGGCCGGCGAGCTTTGCGGTCGCTGCCTTCGCGAACGGCTCCAGACGCGCGATGAGCATCGTCTGCTCGAGGCGTCCGATCCAATCCTGCAGCGTTCGCTTGTCGATTGGCTTTTCGTCCGCGCGCTGCATCAGGCGGAGGCGCGCCGGCGCGTTGAGAATGGCTCCCGAATCTTCGAGCAGATAGACGAACAGCTCGCGCACGCGGCCCACGTCGAGGCGAAACCGCGAGAGGTCTCGGGTAATCGCCCGGTCTGCGATGTCTTCGCGGACGCGCCGCTGGACTTCGAGCGCAGAGGGATTGAACGAGTGCTCCGGCCGCCCGCCGATGCTCAAGAAGCGCGCATAGGGAGCAGGGACGCGCCGATGAGTCGCCTCGATCGGCTCGCCCGGCAATGCCTGCAAAGCGAGGAACTCGCGGAAGGTCAACGCCTCAAGTGTCCGCTCATCCCATCGGCCCAGGCCCGACTGCCGCCCTGCCTCGCTCAGCAGCGCCGACGACGAATCGGTGACCACAAATCGGACGCGGTGCTCGTATTGGTCGACGGCATGCTTGAGCCACTCGTCCCAGCGATGGGCGGTGTCGATCTCATCGAGGAAGAAGAAGCGCGGCTGCCCGCGATCGGCGTCCTTTGGTGCGAGTTCGACGATGTCCCTGGGCGACAGTCCGTCCGCGGGCAGCCGGGGGTCCGAGAAGTCGAAGTAGGCGAGATTCCTGGCGGGGATTCCAGCGGCGGCGAGATCATCCATGAGCTGCAACAAGATGGTCGTCTTGCCAACCTGGCGTGGCCCCCGGATGACGAGGGCGCGGCGATCGGACCGGCTCAGCTTCTCCAGCAACTCGCGCTGTAGTGCGCGACGGGTCGGCCAACGCTCAGCATAGCGAGCGGGCCCCAGCCAGGAAGGATTCAAGCTGTGGAGGATCTCTTCCGTTGTGTGCATCGCAATGTCCAATATAGCGTCACATTAGGACAATGCAATGTTCAGTTCCTAAGGCTCCGTCAGCGGCCCCAGCTTGCGAAACCGGTCGTACCGGTCGATGACGAGCTGCTCGCCGTCCATCGCCTTCAAGGCCTTCAAGTGCTTGCGCACGGCCACGCGCACATTCTCCGCCGTCACGCCCGGGTCCCGATGCGCGCCGCCCGGCGACTCCGTGATGAGCTCGTCGATCACGCCCAGCTCGAACGCGTCCTTCGCCGTGACCTTCAAGGCCTCGGCAGCCTTGTCGCCCTTGCTCGCGTCTCGATAGAGGATCGCCGCGCAGGCCTCGGGCGAGATCACCGAGTACCAACTGTACTGCAGCATGAGCAGCCGATTGGCCACGCCGATCGCCAGCGCGCCGCCCGAGCCGCCCTCGCCGATGACGATGCTCACCACCGGCACGCGCAGGCCCGCCATCGCCTCCAGGCACACCGCGATGGCCTCCGCCTGCCCGCGCTCCTCGGCGTCGATGCCCGGGTACGCGCCCGGCGTGTCGATGAAGGCGATGATGGGCCGCCGGAAGCGCTCGGCGAGCTGCATCAGGCGCAGCGCCTTGCGATAGCCCTCGGGACGCGGCATGCCGAAGCTGCGCTTCACGTTCTCCTTGGTGCTCCGGCCCTTCTGCTGGCCCAGGATCACCACCGGCTCGCCGTCGAAGCGCGCGAGGCCGCCCACGAGCGCGTTGTCGTCCGCGAACGAGCGGTCGCCGTGCAGCTCCACCCAGTCGGTGAAGAGCCGCTGCACGTAGTCGTTCATGTACGGCCGGCTCGGGTGACGCGAGAGCTGCACCACTTGCCAGCGCGAGAGGTCCGCGAAGATCTCCTGCTGCAGGCGGCCGCAGCGCTTCTCCAGGCGGCGGATCTCGGAGTCGAGCGCGTCGGCGTCGGAGCCGGTGCCGGTGGCGGCGGTGCGGCGCAGCTCGGCGAGCTTCTGCTCCAGCGCCAGGAGGGGCTTCT
>JAFEBC010000192.1 GCA_018266095.1 Deltaproteobacteria bacterium | reverse complement strand
GGCAACGATCGCTTCGGCTTCTCGAGCTGGCAGAACGACACCTACTTCGACAACCTGGTCATCGAGGAGCTGAAGTAGCTACTCGTCG
Source organism: Deltaproteobacteria bacterium (assembly GCA_018266095.1). Taxonomy (GTDB): domain Bacteria; phylum Myxococcota; class Myxococcia; order Myxococcales; family 40CM-4-68-19; genus CAIWCD01. The sequence continues at coordinate 6,960 of JAFEBC010000192.1, read as the reverse complement.
CCCGGCTTGCGCGCATCCGGGTCGGTCTTGTCGTCGTCGCCGAAGGGCTTCGCTTCGCCCTTCCTCTCGCCCTCCAGCGCCACCGACTTTGCGCGCTTGAACGGCGCCGGCGCGGGCTGCGGCTCGTTGCCCAGGAACTTCTCGAAGCGCTCGCGGTCGGCCTTGAGCTTGCGGCGGAGCTGGGCGTCGTCCACCTGCGCCTTCTGGTTCGCCACCCGCACCACGCGCCGCTTCTCGCGGTCCCACGCGAGGAAGATGAGCGTACCCGACATCGCGCCCCAGACGATGAGCACGTAGGCCGCCTGCGCCAGCTCCGGCAGGTACACGAGGCCCTGCCGCGAGCCCGCCGCGCGCACGAGCGCCGCCACGCAGAACGCCGCGCACACCGCGGGCGGCAGCACGTGCGAGAGGCTCTTGTCGTTCACCAGGCCGAAGAAGAAGCCGAACAGCCCGAACGGCACCGCGCCCCACCAGAACGAGACCTGCGCCACCGAGTGCGCGAACGTGCCGCCGAACCAGCCGAACAGCGCGCTCCCCGCGACCGCCAGCGCGACCCCCGGCCGCACGAAGCCCACCGCGATGGCCGCAGACCCGCCGATGATGGCGAGCAGCCCCGGCGCCATCGAATCCGGCATCCGCGGCGCCAGCAGCACCAGCGACGCCATCACCAGCACCGCGCCCGCCGCGACGCCCGCGAGCGGCCGCACCGAGTGCCGCCCCAGCGCCGTGAAGAAGATCGCCAGCCCCACCAGCGTCAGCGCCAGCCACACTGGCATCCGCGCCGCCAGATCGACCCACCCCTGCGCGGTGTCCAGCACCTGCCCGGCATCGATCGACGACAGCGTCTTGAGCAGATCTTTGGGCGGGGAAGAGAGCACGGCCGTGGGCTGTTCCTTGAGCGGGAACAAGACCGTAGCACGCACCTCGGTCCCCGTTTAGTGTGCGTGAGGCTCCATGACCAAGCCCAAGGCCACCCTCGCGCGACGCACCTTCCTCGGCACGGGCGCGCTCTCGCTGCTCGCCTTGGCAGCGCGCAAGGCCCTCGCGTTCGGCGAAGCGGCGCGGCTCGAGTTCGCCATCCTGCGCCACAGCGGCCGCTTCGACGTGCGCCCCGACGCGCTCCCGCGCCTCGCCTGGGAGGTGTCCAAGCGCACCTCCATCGAGACCACGCCGGTCGTGCGCGCCTACTCGGCCGTCGACCCGGACCTCTTCAAGCACCCGCTCCTCGTGCTCGCCAGCGACGGCGAGATCCCCACGCCCGGCGACGCAGAGATCGCCGCGCTCCGTCGCTACCTGAGCTATGGCGGCTTCCTGCTGCTCGATGACTCCTCGGCCACCAAGGGCGGCGCCTTCGAGCGCTCGGTCAAGGCCTTCCTCGCCGCCATCATCCCCGGCGCGCAGCTCACGCCCGTCGCGCGCACGCACGTCATCTACAAGTCGTTCTACCTGCTCGACGGGCCCTCGGGCCGCACCAACACCATGCCGGACCTGCTCGGCATCGAGCTCGGTGGCCGCCTCGCCGTCGCCTACTCGGGCAACGACCTCCTGGGCGCCCTCGCGCGCGACTCCTTGGGCACCTGGGAGTTCGAGGTCACCCCCGGCGGCGAATCGCAGCGCGAGCGCGCCATCCGCCTCGGCGTGAACCTGGTCATGTACACGATGTGCCTCGACTACAAAGAGGACCAGGTCCACATCCCGTTCATCATGAAGCGGCGTCGAATCTAAGTGGATCCCTCCCTCTACAACGCCTGGCGCTTCGCCTCGCTCACGCTCCTGCCCGAGTGGGCGCTCGTGGGCCTCGCCGGCCTGCTCGCGCTGGCGCTGTGGTGGAGCTTCCGCGGCCTCAAGAGCGAGCCCAAGCGCGCGCGGCGCCTCGTCCTCTTCTCGCTGCGCACGCTCGTCGCCCTCGGCATCTTCGCGCTCCTGCTCGAGCCCGGCCTGGAGCTGCGCGCCGAGACGCGCGTGCGCGCCCGCGTGGCGCTGCTCTTCGACACCAGCAAGTCCATGCGCCTGCCCGCCACCAGCGGCTCGCCCACCTCGCGCATCGCCGAGCTGCAGCGCTGGCTCAAGTCGCAATTGCCCGCCATCCAGGAGCTCGCGACGCGCTTCCAGGTGGATGTGTACGGCTTCGACAAGGAGCTCGCGCCGCAGGATCCGCAGCGGCTCGCGACCCTCCCCGACGCCTCCGCGCTCGCGCAGGGCCCCACGACGGACATCGTCTCGGCGCTGCAGCAAGCGGCCCAGGGCGGCACCGGCGGCCGTCCGCTCGCGGGCATGCTGGTCGTCTCCGACGGCACCGATCACGGCGACCTCGAGCAGGGCCTCTCCTCCTCCGCGCGCAAGGATCTGGAGAAGCTCCCCGCGCCCGTGTTCGCGCTCCCCATCGGCGGCGAGGTGCAGAAGGATCTCGCCATCGACAAGCTGCGCGTCGACGACTTCGCCTTCGTGCGCAGCCAGGTCTCCGTGGATGTCACGCTCAAGGCCCGCGCCATGCCCTCTCTGGACGTGCCCGTGGTCTTGCGCCGCGAAGGCCAGGTGGTCGCGCAGAAGACGGTGCACCTCGACGGCGACGGCACCGCCGAGGTGAAGCTGCAGTTCGTCCCCGATCGCACCGGCAAGTTCGCCTTCACCGTGAGCGTGCCCGTCTACGAGGGCGAGGCCGTCGCCGAGAACAACCAGAAGTCCTTCGCGCTCAAGATCATCCGCGACCGCGTGCGCGCGCTGCTCGTGGTGGGCCGCCCGAGCTGGGACGTGCGCTTCCTGCGCCAGCTCCTCAAGAAGGACCCGAACGTCGACCTCATCAGCTTCTTCATCCTGCGCACCCCCGGCGACGACGCGCACTCGACGCAGGACGAGCTCTCGCTGATCCCGTTCCCCACGCAGGAGATCTTCCAGGAGCAGCTCCGCACGTTCGACCTGGTCATCTTCCAGAACTTCAACCACCGCCCGTACCACATGCAGATGTACCTCGACGGCATCGCCAGCTACGTGCGCGAGGGCGGGGCGTTCGCCATGATCGGCGGCGACCAGAGCTTCGCGGCGGGCGACTTCGCCGACACGCCCATCGAGAGCATCCTGCCCGTGCAGCTCCCCATGCACGGCGTGCCGCCCATCGACGAATCCCCCGTGTCGATGAAGCTCACCGAGGCGGGCCGCCGCCACCCGATCACCGAGCTCCTGCCGGGCACCGCCGCCAACGAAGCGCTCTGGGCCAGGCTGCCCAAGCTCCCGGGCCTCAACGTGCTCGGCATCCCGCGCAGCGGCGCGCGGGTGCTGCTCTCGTCCAACGACGACAAGCCCGTGCTGGTGGTGGGCGAGGCCGGCCTGGGCCGCTCGCTCGCGCTGGCCACGGATTCGAGCTGGATGTGGAGCTTCCTCGCCGCAGGGCAAGAGCTGGGCCCGCGCGCGTACGAGAGCTTCTGGCACGCCGCCATCCGCTGGCTCGTGCGCGACCCCGCGCTGACGCCGATGCGCTTGCTCGCCGAGCGGCAGACGTTCGAGCCCGGCGAGAATCCGGTGCTCGAGGCGCAGGTGCGCGGCAACGACTACACGCCGGCCGCGGGCGCGCAGCTCGTGGTGCAATTGATCCCGAGCGAGCCCGGCGCGCAGCGTCAGGTGATGCAGGGCCCGACCACCGGCCAGGACGGCAGCGCGCGCATCCAGCTCCCGCCGCTCGCGCCCGGCGCGTACAAGGTCACCGCCACCGCCCGCAAGGCCGACGGGAGCACCATCGCCGAGGCCGAGGAGGCCTTCGTGGTCGCGCCCTCGAGCCTGGAGTTGTCCGACGCCGCCCCGCGCCCGGATCTGCTCAAGCAGGTCGCCAAGGCCACCGGCGGCCGCGTGGTGTCCGCGTCGGATTCGATCGCGAACCTGCCTTGGCGAGACCCGGAGCGCGTCGAGGTGGGCCAGCGCACGACCAAGCCGCTCTGGGACACGATGAGCGTGCTCGCCGTTCTCTGTATCCTCGTGGCGATCGAGTGGTCCCTGCGACGCCGATGGGGCTACGCGTAGGGCCACTGCACCGCCCTCCTCCGTTCGAGGGTGTCTTGCCCGGGCGGTGATTCACCGCGGAGACGCAGAAGCGCAGAAGGTCCTTCCCAAACAAATCTTCCGCGTTTCGGCGCCTCTGCGGTGAGTGATCGGGCGAGCACCGCACTCCGATCGTGCGCGACCGCTAGATCCGCGGCCTGCTCACGAACGGATCGCCCTTGAGCGCGAAGCGCAATTTGGACTTCGCCCACTTGCCCGCGTAGTCCACGCCGATGCGCGGCCCGAGGGCGATCTTGGGCTTCACGAGCCGCGGCAGGAAGTACACGTCGCCGTCCGCGCTGCACAGATCCAGGCCCGTGTCCGCTCTCGTGAGGTCGAGCGCCTTCGCCAGATTTCCTGGGCCGATGGGCGAGTGGAGCAGGGCGCTCACCCGCTTCGGATCCACGCCCCGTCCGGACACACCGTCCCGCTCCACGAGGCGCGCCAGCGTCTCCTCGCTCACCGGCTTCCCCGCCCGGAAGAGCACCGCGTTCGGATCGCCGCCCGGCCCGCACACCACGTTCACGCAGTGGTGCATCCCGTAGATCAAGTACACGTACGAGAACCCCGCCGGCCCGAACATCACGGCATTCCGCTGGGTCATCCCCATGCGCGCATGGCACGCGAGGTCATGCGCGCCGACGTACGCCTCCGTCTCCACGATCTCGGCCACCAGCACCTCGCGTCCGCGCCGCCGCACCAGGAACGCGCCGATGAGCTCCGGCGCCACCTCGCGCGCATTCCGATCGAAGAACGCCCGCGAAAGCCGTACACTGCCCACCATGCCGGACGCTCCTGCGCCTCTCGCCACCTTCGCCCCCGATGCCCGCGCGCTCGTCTTGGGACTCTGGGCCACCTTGCCCGGCGGCGCCATCGGAATGGCGGTCGCCCTCTTGGCCCACTCGCTGGACATGGGCATCCGCGTCGGCATCGGCCTCGTGTGCGCCGCGCTCATCGTCCTGGGCCTGCGCCTCGTGGGCCGCATCCTCTCGCGCAAGAGCGAGAGCTATCGCCTCTCGGCCCAGCGCCTGGACCTGGAGCACGGCATCTTCGGCAAGAAGTACGAGGCCATCGAGCTCTGGCGCATCAAGGACGTGGTGCTGGAGCAGGGCCTCATCGACCGCCTGCTGGGCAATGGCCGCCTGACCATCTACAGCACCGACCAGGTCGAGCCGCTGCTGCAGTTGGGCCCCCTGCGCGACGCCAAGCCCGTCTACGAGCGCCTGCGCGACGCCATGGTCCAAGCGCGCAAGGACCAGCGGGTCATGCAGGTCCAGAACTGAGGCTGGCCGCATTCCAACGGGCTGGACTTGAGCGAATCCCCCTTCCTCTCTCGTTGCCCTCTGCACGATCGGTGCGCTAGGCTCAGGCTCGCGTCACACCTCTGTGCGCAAAACACCTGGAGCACGTGATCCCATGGACTGCCCGCGTTGCAACGTCGAGATGGTCGAGCTCACCGAAGGCGAGGAACGGCTCCTCGCACACTGCGGTGAGTGCGACGGCATCTGGCTCGACGTCGCGGATCTGAACCGCATCCTTCTGCACGCAGGGCTCCCCACGCTCGAGGCCATGGGCGGCCGCGCCGACCCCGACGAGGACGCCGGCACCTGTCCGGTCGACAACGTGGGCATGCTCGTCGTCCTGGGCCACCACAAGCGCGACCCGATGGCCTACGAGACCTGCGAGGTCTGCGGCGGCATCTGGCTCGAGGGCGCCGACTTCGACGTCGAGGGCGACGGCGCGCCGGAGCTCAAGAAGGGCATCGTCGAGTTCTTCCGCGACTACTCGGCGAAGGCCACCACGCAGGCGCACCGCTAGCCTCCCGAGGGGGGCCGCGGCTCCTCTCGGTCTCCCAGCGAGCTCGCGCGCGCTCTACGATTCGTGAATCGTGGAAAACGTGGCCGCCCGGAATCTGGCGCCGTCCGCAGTGTTGAAGGATCGAAATCCGCTCCCCCACCGCGCGTAGTCCCCGCGCGAACAGACACCGCCGAGGCCCCATGGTTCTGCCGCTCCGAAAGCTCCGTCCCCAGGGCGCGTCCGCGCTCGCGCTCGCCGCGCTTGTCTGCGCGCTCCCCGCCTGCGACCACAAGGACAAGCCGGCCGAAGCCCCCGCGCCCGCCGCGCCGCAGGGCCCGCCGCCGCCGACCAAGGTGCTCGAGCACGAGCCCAACGACGCGCAGCACGCGCAGGGCATCCCCGACCGCGCCATCGTCGCCGGCTCCATCGATCCGCAGAAGAAGGGCACCGCGGACGACGACTGGTACCGCGTCACGCCCGGCCCGGGCGTCACCCTCGCGCTCCGGGTCGAGCTCGACTCCGCGCCGCCCGTCGCCTCCGCCGCCCCCAACGCCAAGACCGACGCGGGCGTCCTCGACGCCTGGCTCGAGATCTACGACCGCGACCGCAACAAGCTCCTGCGCCAGCACGTGGGCAAGGACGAGCCCGGCCTCCTCCCCAGCGTCGGCTGCACCGAGGCCTGCTTCGTGCGCGTCTCCGGCACCTCGCCCGCGTCGTACCGGCTGACGGTCGAGGGCAAGCAGCCGCAGGCCAACGAGGAGGTCGAGCCCAACAACCGCGCCATCGACGCCACCGCGCTGACCCCAGGCAAGCAGGCCGTGGGCACCTACCTGAGCGGCGACGACGAAGACTGGTTCAAGGTGGTCGTCCCCGACGCGAAGCCCGGCCAGTTCCTCAAGGTCGACTTGTCGGCCGTGCAGGGCGTGCGCCCCGAGCTCGAGATCCGCGCGCTGTCGGACGGCGCGCTCCTGGCCTCGGTGCGGGCCGCGAACGTGAGCGAAGGCGTCTTCGTCAGGGACCTCGCGCTGCAGCTCGACGCGACGGGGACGCCGACTCCAACGCCGACGCAAACGCCTACGCCTACGCCGACGCAAACGCCTACGCCAACGCAAACGCCCACGCCAACGCAAACGC
>JAFEBC010000191.1 GCA_018266095.1 Deltaproteobacteria bacterium | reverse complement strand
ACGCCGCGCTGATCATGGACCACGTGGAGCTGCTCGTCTCGCGGGCGGCCCAGCGGCTCAACGGCTCGACCGCCGCCCCAGCGCGCAACGATCGCGGCCGCCCGCGCCCCCTCGAGCTGGCCGCGCCCTACGAGCGCCTCTCGTGCAAGGACGCCTTCCTGCGCCACGCAGGCTTTGATCCGCTGCCGCTCGACGCCGACGCCCTGGCCCAGGCCGCGCGCGCCGCCGGGGTGCGCGTGTCCGACGGCACCTCCTGGGACGACGCCTTCACGCAGGTGCTGGTGGAGCTGGTCGAGCCCGCGCTCGGCCTCGCGCGGCCGGTCTTCCTCACCGAGTACCCCGCGTCGCAGGCGGCGCTCGCGCGTCTCAAGCCGGGCGACGCGCGCGTGGCCGAGCGCTTCGAGCTGTACGCAGGCGGCCTCGAGCTGTGCAACGGCTTCAGCGAGCTCATCGACGCCCGCGAGCAGCGACGCCGCTTCGAGGAGGAGCAGGCGCTGCGCAGGTCGCTGGGCCGCGCCGTGTTTCCGCTCGACGAGCAGCTCCTGGCCGCGCTCGAATCGATGCCTCCCGCGGGCGGCGTGGCCGTCGGCGTCGAGCGCCTCTTGATGCTGCTCACGGGAGCGAAGACGATCGCCGACGTGCTCCTGTTCCCCGCCGCCGAAGAGTACCCGCACGCGCCGCGCTCGCCCGCGGACGCGAAGGAGACGCCGTGATCGTCCTCCGCTTCCTGCGCACGGTGATCGGCATCCCGCTCATCTTCGCGTACATGTGCGTGTGCGCCACCGTCATCTTCATCGCCGGCGAGCGCGAGCTCTCCGAGAAGGCGCTGCGCCACTGGTGCCGCTTCTGCCTCATCATCGCCGGCGCCCGCGTGGACGCGCAGCAGCAGGTCCAGTTCGACCACAAGCAGAGCTTCGTCTTCATCTCCAATCACACGAGCCACCTGGACGTGCCCGCCATCATCACCACCACGCCGGTGCCGCTGCGCTTCATCGCCAAGAAGGAGCTCTCGTACATCCCCTTCTTCGGCCAGGCGGCGAGGCGCATGGGCCACGTCTTCATCGACCGCAAGGACACCAAGGGCGCGGCGCGGGCGATCAAGGCGCGCATCGACAAGGGCCTGGGCGGCGTGGCGCTGTTCTTCTTCCCCGAGGGCACGCGCGCGACGACGAGCGAGCTGTTGCCGTTCAAGAAGGGCGCGGCCATCGCGGCCATCGAGACGCAGCTTCAGGTGGTGCCGATCGGCGTCGCGGGCGCGCGCGCGGTCTTGCCGCCGAAGGGCCTGGCGCTCTTCGAGCCGGGGCCGATCGCGGTGAATTACGGTGCGCCGCTCTCCGTCCAGGGCTACACGCTCGACACGCGCGACGGCCTCGTCGTCGAGCAGCGGCGCGCGGTGGAAGAGTGCGTGGCCGCCGCGGCAAGACGTTTGTCCTAGATTTCGGACACGTTGCCCCGCGAACTCCGCAGATGCTTGGAGCCACACCATAGGCGCCAGTAGGCGTTTGTAGTACGATTACACACATGGGGGCGGCTCTCTCCAACGTCGATGCCCTGCGCGAGGCCTTCGCTTCCCTCGGACGGGCGCTCAAGCGCATCGCCGTCTACCGCCACGCCCGCGACCAGCACGCCTCCTTCGTGGAGCCCGCGCTGCAGGCCCTGCGCGACGTGCTCGACCACGAGGGCGCGGTGACCATCGAGGTGCACACCGGCTCGCTGACGAGCGAGGGCCAGACGGTGTACCTGGAGCCGCCGCGCGAGTGGGGACTGTGCTTCCGCCTGCACCGCGACGGCGTGCGCACGCTGACGTTCCAGCGCGGGATCACGCTCGATGAGCTGCTCGCGTTCTGCAACGCCGCGCTCTACGACCCGAACAGCGGGCCCGGCCGCGAGGACGCGGTCACCGAGCTGTGGAAGGCCGACTTCACCGCCATCACCTACAGCGCCACCAGCGGCTACCGCATGGAGCACGGCGACCTCGACGCGGACAAGGTGGCCGAGGCGGTGCGCAAGCTGGCTGCGCGCGCGCGGCCGGTGGTGCTCGAGGTCACGCGGCACGCGAGCGACCTGGCGGAGAACACGGTGCTCGACCGGCGGCCGCAGCTCATGTCGCGGCCCGAGCTGGCGGGGCTCGACTCGGTGAAGTGGCCGGACCTCGCGCGGCGGGCGGCGCACACGCTCTTGCGCATCGTCGAGGAGGGCTTCGCGGGGCGCGATCTGGAGGCGCTGGAGGAGTCGCTGTGGCGGCTCATCGACGAGCTGGTGGCGCGAGGTGAGGCGCAGGCGCTGGCGCGCACGCTGGAGACGCTGCGGCGGCTGAGCGGGCAGCACGCGCAGGCGTTCCGCGCGGGCGTGGCCAGGAAGCTGGCGGATCCGGGCCGGCTCCTGCGGCTCTCCGAGCTGGGCGGCGTCAACGAGGCGGCGCTGACGCAGGCCATCCCGGTGTGGCTCGCGCTCCTCCCGCGCGAGGCAGGCAACGCGCTCCTCGACGTGCTGCCGCAGGCGCCGGCGCAGACGCAGCAGCTCTTCGCGCGGGCCGCCATCGCGCGCGCCGAGCTGGATCTCGAGCGCTTCGCGCGCACGCTCTCGCAGGGGCAGCCGGCCGCGGTGATCGCCATCCTCGCCGCGCTGGACACGCTGTCGCCGGCCACGCGCGCCGAGCTGTCGACGCCCGCGCTCTCGCACGCGTCGGCGCGGGTGCGCATCGAGGCCGTGAACGCGGTGGGGAGCGACGCGGAGACCGCCGTGCGCGAGCTCCCTGCGCAGTTGCTCGCGAACGATCCGTCCGTGCGCGTGGCGGCGGTGCAGGTGCTGGCGAGCTGCGCGGGGGCGGCCGAGCGCGCGGCGGCCTTGCTCATCAGCGCCATCGAGCGCCCGGGGTTCGCCTCGCTCGATCGCGAGGAGCAGGCGCTGCACTACCGGGCGCTGGGCAAGCTGGGCTCGTCGAGCGGCTTCCAGTTCCTCTGCGAGCAGCTCTCGGTGAGCAAGGGGTTGTTCAAGAAGAAGCCCGCCGAGAACGAGCGGCTGCTGGCGGTGAACGGGCTCGCCGAGGAGACGAGCGTGCGCACGCTGCGCGCCCTGGAGCAGGCGGCTGCGCCCGAGAACGGTCAGCCCGCGACGGTGGCCACCGCAGCACGCGCCGCCGTGGTCCGCATGCGCACGCCGCAGCCGCGCGGAGGCTCGCGATGACCAACCCCTCGCGCGCGGGCCTCGGCGGCGGCTTCGACGCGGTCGGCGTCGGCATGTCCCGCGACACACGGCAGGCGCTCGGCCACGCGCTGGTGATGGCGCTGGGCTCGCTCTTGCGCAACGCGCGCAGCTACGCCGAGGACAACGACGTCTTCGGGCCCGCCCTCACCGCGCTGCAGGAGTCGATGCTGCAGCTCCTCTCCTCGGACGGCCTCTTCGAGCTCGAGCTCAACGCCGACGGCGTCTTCATCAACCGCCAGGCCATCCGCTTCGACGCCAACACGCAGCCGCTGGTCGACGCGACCGTGCACGAGCTCGCCGCGCGCGGGGTCACCGGGATCTCCGCGCTGCTGGCCCCGCCGCGAGACGAGCTGCGTGCGCTCCTCTCCTGCTTCACGCAGCGGGGCCCGCCCATCGCGCTCTCGGAGCGGGGCGATCCGCGGCGCCCGCTGCAGATCCTCACGTTGCACCTGCGCGAGCGCGACACGCTCGCCGCCAGCGGGCCCGACCGGCTCACCCGCCTCGTCGATGCGTACGCGCACGCGGTGTTCTTCGTCGACCGCACCATCGAGCAGCTCCGCACGGCGGGCGAGGCGATCCCGCTCTGGGCCGTGAGCCGCGTGGTGCAGGACCTGGTCGATCTCGAGCGCCTGATGCCGCGGCGCTTCCTCATGCTCTCGCGCACCAAGCCGCCGCCCGAGGAGTATCCCGACTACTTCGGGCACCACTCGGCGAACGTGGCGGTGCTGGCGATCGCCTTCGGCGCGCGGCTCGGGTTTCCCAAGCGGCGCCGCCACGATCTCGGCCTCGCGGCGCTCCTGCACGACGTGGGCGTGGCCGCGCTGCCGCCCTCGCTGCTCTTGAAGACCGAGGTGCTCTCGCAGCGCGAGAAGGACGCCATGCGCGCGAGCCCGCTCTTCGCCGCCCGCGCCATCCTGCGCGATCGCGAGGTGCACGCCGCCGCGCTCGATCGCGCGCTGGCCGCGTACGAGTGCCACCTCGATCTGGTGCCGCCGCCGGGCGATCCGCTGCCCGAGGTGGGCATGCCGGGCCGCATCCTCGCGCTCTGCGAGGCCTTCGACGCGCTCACCACGCGCCGCCCGTTCCGTGACGCGCTCACGCCTGTCGAGGCCCTGCGCGTGATGCAGGTGGAGCTGGTGTTCCGCTTCGATCCGCTCTTGCTGGACGTGTTCCCGCGCGTGATCGAGGCGCTGCTGCCGCACGACGGAGGCACAGCTTCATAGGGTTTGCTGACGTTCTACCCAACGCGCAGCACGAGACATTTGATGTACCTGCTCTCAGGCATCCCGAGCAGGGTCGGGTGATCGCGCCCCGCGCCGCGCCGCTCCACGATCTGCACGCTCTTGCCCGCGTCCACCGCGGCCGAGAGCACGGTGCGCTCGAACAAGACGTCATCCACGTGGAAGCTGCAGCTCGCAGTCACCAGCACGCCGCCCGCCGACAGCATCTGGAACGCGCGCAGGTTGATCTCCTTGTACCCGCGCACGGCCGCGTCGATGGCGGCCTTGCGCTTCGAGAACGCGGGCGGATCGAGGACGATCGTGTCGTAGCGCTCGCCGGCCTCGGCCTGATCCTTCAGGAAATCGAACGCGTTCGCGCAGGTGAAGAAGACCTTCGCGGCGATCTCCGGATTGCGCTGGGCCGCGAGCCGCGCGTCGGCGCAGGCCTTCTCGCTGATGTCGACCGCGGTGACGTTCGAGGCGTGCTGCGCGAGCTGCAGGGCGAAGCCGCCGCCATAGGTGAAGCAATCGAGCGCGCGCCCGTACGCGTGCCGGCCGGCCTCGATGCGGTTCTCGGACTGGTCGAGGAACGCGCCCGTCTTCTGCCCTTCGAGGAGGTCCGCGTTCAGCGTCACCTCGCCCTCGAGGTACGGCACCGGCCCGTCGAGCGCGCCGTGCAGGAGGCCCTTCTTCTGCTCCAGGCCCTCGTGCTGGCGCACCTTCGGATCGTTGCGCTCGACGATGGCGCGCGGCGAGAGCTTCGCCTTGATGAGGTCGATGAAGAGGCCCTTGCGCTTGTCGGTGGCCTCGGTGAGCGTCTGCAGCGAGACGCAGTCGGCGTAGCGATCGACCACGAGGCCCGGGAGGAAGTCGGCCTCGCCGTGCACCAGGCGCGCCGCGCGCTTGCGCTCGGGATCGGGCCGGATGCGCTCGCGCAGGGCCAGCGCGCGATCGAAGCGGGCCGCGAAGAACGCGTCGT
>JAFEBC010000190.1 GCA_018266095.1 Deltaproteobacteria bacterium | reverse complement strand
GGCATCGCCGACAAGGAGCTGCGCTTCCAGTTCCTGCGCGACCCGAACAAGCAGCTTCACACGCTGGTGCTGCGCAACCCGCGCATCGGGCTCGAGGAGGTGGCGTGGGCGGCGCGCTCGACCACGCTGAATCCGGAGGCGCTCAAGCTCATCGCGGAGCATCCGGAGTGGGGCTCGAATCCGAACATCGTGCTCTCGCTGGTGAAGAATCCGAAGACGCCGATCCCCATCGCGGTGCGGCTGGTGCCCAAGCTGTCGATGATGGAGCTGCGCGCGCTGGCCAAGAGCCAGGGGCGGCCGCAGGTGGTGCAGGCGGCGAAGAAGGCGCTGGTGCGATGAGCGCGGAGGGGGACGACGCAGGAGCGGATGCGGCTGGACCGATGAGCGGCGAGGCGCGCGCGGATCGCGTCGTGCACTGCGCGGACGCGATGGAGTGGCTGCGCGCGCAGACGGTGCTGGAGGGCTGCTCGATCTTCACCTCGCTGCCGGACGCGACCGAGCTGCCGGGCGTGGATCAGGCTCGCTGGCGCGCGTGGTTCATGGAGGCCGCGGGGCTGTGCGTGTCGCGGACGCCGGACGCGGGCGTGACGCTGTTCTACCAGAGCGACGTGAAGCGCCAGGGCACGTGGGTGGACAAGGCGTACCTCGTGCAGCGGGCGGTGGAGGACGCGGGGAGCGCCCTGCTCTTCCACAAGATCGTGTGCCGGTTTCCGCCGGGGACGGTGACGCATGGGCGCGCGGCGTATGGGCACCTGCTGGCGTTCTCGAAGGGCGTGCGCGTGGACCTGGCGCGGGCGACGGCGGACGTGCTGCCCGAGCAGGGGCACATGACGTGGGTGCGGGCGATCGGGCTCTCGGCGACGCGCGCGGGGTGCCGGTTCGTGCAGGAGCACACGCAGACGCGGACGGTGGTGGACCCGTTCTGTGGCGTGGGGACGGTGCTGGCGGTGGCGAATGAGTTGGGCTTGTCGGCGGTCGGCGTGGAGCTCAATCGCAAGCGGGCGCAGAAGGCGCGGTCGCTGGTGGTGGCGGGCGGGTAGCGGCGCGCGGGCAAGGGGCCGCGCGGGCAAGAGCGGCACGTCGGCGGACCCTCGCGGCCCCACGAGGGACTATTGGTGCAGCGGGCGGCCGCGCAGGCGCTCGATGCGGGTGATCACTGACGCAAGCAATGCGCGCAATTCGTTCGCGGGGGCGGGCTCGCCGAGGAGGGCGAGGGCGGACGCGATGGCTTCCAGTGTGGACATGCCGTGCGGTTCGAGCGGCCTGCGCAGGCGGGTCGCGGCGGGGGCAGCGTGGAGGGAGAGGCGCGGCAGCTTCGCGAGCGCGGGGAGGCGGGAGATCATGCGGCGCGCCTGCTGCCAGGTGCCGTCGGGGACGATGAGCGTGCGGGGCGCGGGAGGCGGCAGTGCTGGCGGGGGCGCAGGTGCGGGCATGGGTCCACTGAGTGTATTTGTTGCGGGAAACAACAGGCAGGCGCCGTCGAGGTCGAGCTGCGATTCGTCGAACGGCGCGCGCGTGGCGGCATAGTCGACGGGCGTGATGCCGAGGGCCAGGGCGGCCCAGCGCGCGGTGTTGGACTGCTTGGTGAGCTCGGCGGCGTGGCGCAGGATCTGGATGCGCAGCCGCGGGCGCACGCGCGGGAGGTCGGCGCACAGGCAGGGCGCGCGGAAGAGGCAGACGGCGCAGGGGGCGGTGCGGGAGCGGCTGGGCACGAGCTACTCGATCGTGTCCCAGAGCACAGCTGGTGCGTACCGCGAGAGATGGCCGACGTTTGTCGTGGCGATGATGACATCAGCGGACGTTTGAATCGCTAGAACGCGAGCCTGCGCCGCCAAAATGACGTCGCCGTCGAGCGCCAGGTCTGGGGCGGTAGGCTGTCCCCTCGACCGGGCGTCTGCCCAGAATTCAGCGGCCTTGCGGAGCACTTCCGATGAAATAGCGAGGGCACCGACGGCGGATCGCAACGAGTCGAGCTTGAGGAGTGTCCCTCCCTTGCCCAACCGCAGTAGCTCTCGCCTCAATTCATAGTCGGCGATATCGGGAACGCGGATCTCGCCCCCCCGTCCCAGGAGGCTCATACACCAAGCATGACAACGCATTGGCTCGGGGCCGCCCAAAGGGTGCACGACCATTCCCAAAGGTCCTGTGTCGAGGAGGACGATCCGGCTCAAGGAAACAGCTTCCTCGATGAAGGACGGTCAGCATCGAGGGCCGTTCGAACGGCTCCCCAAGACTCGGCCTGCCCTGCAGGGTCTGCTCGGGCCCAGCCTTTCATCAGCTCGAGCGCCACGTCGTTGCGCGAGCTTGCCGGTTCGGCCCAGGTCGCAAAGCTCAGCACGTTCTCGCGCGCAGAACCGGGCGGTGGCTCGAAGTACCAGGGGAGCTTGATTTGATGCGGTGGTGCAAGCTCCGCAAGTTGCACGGCAAGCATGCGCGCTTCGTCGTCCGCGGCCTTGGCGAGTTGGCTCAGCCGTTCGCCATTGGCGCCGATCTCAAGTCCGTGGAGAAGTGCGACCAACAAGACACTCGAGCGGAGTCCCGCAGTGGCTTCGGGAAACTCGACCTGAAGGCGATCGAACTGAAGCAGGAATTGCTCGATCTCCGCTCGCAATTCGGCGCTCGTGATCTGGTGGATGCCGAGATGTGCCATTGCCAGCGAGGAGGCAAGTGCGCGGAGGGCGCGTCGGGCGTCAACGGGAGGAAGGCGCCGGATGTCCCTCGCACGTCTCGAGGTCTCCTTGGCGAAGAGGGTCCACACATCGACCCCCTGCAACGCTTCAAAGGTAATCAGCACGAAGGCCTGGAGGCCGACCACTTCGGACGTGACTTCTGCGACCAGGGCGCTCGTCAACTCCCCTTCGAGCAGGCGATTCAGCGCACGCCGCAACTTTTGAGGTGCCCATTGGAGCTCCGCCCGCGCCTCGGCCGGGAGCTCTCCGATCACCTGTTCCAGGGTCAAAGGCGTCAAGCTCAACTGTCTTGCTGCTGTCATGGGCGCCTCCGCTCCTACATGGGTGTGGGCTGATTGTAACATGCACACACGCGGGATTGCCGAAGGAGAGACCTGGATCAGAGGTTGGGCTCTGCTACCCTCGCCCCATGCGACGCGCTGCGATCCTCTTGCTCTCTGCCGTGCTGATGCCGGCATGTCTCGCCCACTACACCTATCCTGACCTCGTCCGACCGCTGGCCGCGCCTGCCGCGGGCACGGTCTTCCACGACGTGCGCGTCTTCGCAGCCACCAGCACGTCCACGCTCGAGCACCAGGATGTCCTGGTGCGTGACGGCCGCATCGTGTCGATCACACCCTCAGGCACACCCTCAGGCACACCCTCAGGCACACCCTCAGGCACGCCCTCGGGCACGCCCTCGGGCACGACCAGCAGCGCGCCGCTACCTCAAGGCGCGCAGGTCATCGAGGGCTCCGGGAAGACGCTCATGCCGGGGCTCATCGACTTCCACGGGCACCTCACGGGCACCGCCGCGCCGCCGTGGAAGCTCACCTGGCCAGATCCCGATCACACGGGCCGCGCCTACCTCTATTGCGGCGTGACCACCGTGTACGACGTCGCGGGCGATCTCGATGAGCTGGTGACGCTGCGCAAGCGCGAGGCGGCGGGCGAGTGGCTGGGGCCGCGCTTCACGTACTCGGGCCAGATGGTGACCATCAAGGGCGGCTATCCCGCGAGCATGGTGCGCGACCTCTTCTGGTGGCCGCTGTCGGCCATCGCGTCGGGGCACTTCGCGAGCGAGGTCAGCGACGCGGCCGACGCCGAGCGCGAGGTGGCGCTGCGGCAGAAGGCGGGCGCGCATCACGTGAAGGTGGCGGTGGCGCAGATCCCGCTGGGCTCGCCCGTATTCGATGAGCCGCTCCTGCGCTCGGTGGTGACGGCGGCGCACGCGCGCGGGATGAAGGTGGTGGCGCACATCGACACGCAGGAGCACGCGCTGCTCGCGGCGCGCGCGGGGGTGGACGTGCTGGTGCACCTGGTGCAGCTCGGGCCGCTCTCGCCGGAGACCGCGAAGGAGCTCGCCGAGCGGCACGTGTCGGTGGCGCTGACGCTGGTGGCGTTCGATCGCATGGAGCGCATCGACGAGCTTCGCTACGAGCCCACGGCCATCGAGCGCGAGATGAACCCGCCCGAGGTGCTGGAGCCGTGGTCGGCGGAGAACGTGCGGCAGAACAAGGTGTCGAAGGGGATGCAGGAGTGGGTCAAGGCGCTGGAGGCGAGCCATGCCTTGCGCCTGCAGAATGTGCGCAACCTCATGGACGCGGGCGTGAACATCGTGGCCGGGTCGGATGGCGAGGGCTCGGCGGCGACGTGGGCGGGCGGCGCGCTGCTGGAGGAGCTGCTCTTGATGGTGAAGGCGGGGATTCCCCCGGCGGAGGTGCTGCTGGGGGCGACCTCGCGGGCGGCGCGGCTCATCGAGGCGGAGCCCGACTTTGGGACGATCGAGGCCGGGAAGCGGGCGGACCTCTTGCTGGTGAAGGGCGACCCGCGGGAGGACGCGGATGTGGCGGCGCGGATCGAGCTCGTGATGCAAGGCGGGCGCGTGCTGGATCGGAAGGCGCTCGCGGGGCACTGACGGTCGCGTTTCGCGGGGCGCTCACGGTCGCGTTTCGCGGGGCGCTGACGGTCTCGTCTCGCGGGGAGCTGACGGTCGCGTCTCGCGAGGAGCTGACGGGCGGGACTCGCGGGTGCGGCGCGGTGGCGCCGAGGGCTGTCAGCGCGCGCCCAGGAGCCGCGCGAGGGCGCGTGAGGCCACTCCCTGGCCCAGCCGCTCGCGCGAAGGCCACTGGGACGCGAGCGGGATCCCGGCGGAGATCCGCTGCGTGAGCTCGTCGAGGCCCTGCTGCACGGACCGCTCGAGGTCGGCGACGCGGGGCGTGGACGTCGCGGGAGGGCCCAGGCGCACCCACACCTCAGGCGCCTCGGCCTCGCCCAGCTCGTAGTGGAGGGAGACCGGCACCACCGCGAAGGCCTCGTGCTCCACCCGCGAGGCCACCACCTCGGCGCCGCGCTGGAACGCGAGCGGACGCTGCCACTGAGGCCGCTGCGCGCCCTGCGGGAAGAGCCAGAGAGCGCGGCCGGGGCGATCGAGGAGGCGGGCGGCGTGGAGGATGGCGCGGGCGCCGTCGCGGGGATCGCCGGCCTCGACGCCGAAGCAGCCGAGCCAGCGCAGGAAGGGCGCCTTGCGCAGCTCGGAGGCGAGCATGAGGACGCGCGCGTCGACCTCGAGCAGTTGGGTGAGCTGCTCGATCACGCCCGCGTCCCAGAAGCACACGTGGTTCGCGCACAGGAGCAAGGGACCGCGGCGGGCGAGCGCGCGGGTCTCGTCGAGGCCGAGCACGCGCAGGGCCGAGAGGGACCTGCGCACGCGGCGGCGCAGCACGAGGCGCAAGAGCGCTCCCAGCCACGGGCGCGGCGACTCCGGGATCACGAGGGTGTCCCCACGGCGCGGCCTCGCCAGAGGAGCTGACCGCGGCGCGTGCGCACCATCGACTCGGCGAGGATGAACAGGAGCGCGGCGATCGCGAGCGGGTGCAGGAGGGT
>JAFEBC010000018.1 GCA_018266095.1 Deltaproteobacteria bacterium | reverse complement strand
CGGACCTCCTCGTAGTACGGGCGGCCATCGAGCGTGTCGCCGGTGAGCGCCATGCCCTTCACCAAGACGCCCGCGTTGGCGAGGTCGCTCTCCAAGGCCTTGTCGACGCCCGGGTACTGGACCTTCACCACCACCTCGCCGCCGCCCAGCTCGGGAGGAAGCGTGGCCGCGTGCACCTGGCCGAGCGAGGCCGCGCCGATCGGCTCCTGCTCGAAGCTCGCGAAGAGCTCCTCGGGCCGCTTGCCGAGCTCGTTCTGGATGACCTGCGCCACGGCGTCGTAAGCCATGCGCTGCGGCGCCTGCGAGAGCAGCTTGGCGACGATCTTGCGCGCCTCGGGCGGCAGCGCGTCCGGGTCCATCGCCAGCGCCTGGCCCAGCTTCAACGCGGCGCCCTTGAGCTCCCCCAGCGTGCCGAGGATGCGCTCCGCCGCCTTGTTCATCTCGGGCGTGCCTGAGTCGCCCGCGCCCAGCTTGCGCTTGGCCGAGCCCGCGAGCAGGTCGCCGGTCGTGCGCGCCGTCAGCCAGGCGATGCGCGTGAACCGCTTGAGCCGGGAGCCAGTGACGTGATCGTCGTCAGACACCAGAGGGGTGTACTCGAAGATGCCCCGCGGTGCCATGCGAAGGAGAACCAACGTGAGAGTGGTGCTCCGGCGAAGATTCGCCGCAGAGACGCAGAAGCGCCGAATTGTCTGATCAAACAACCCAACTTCTGCGTTTCGGTGTCTCTGCGGTGAGTGATCGGGCGAGCACCTGCCCGATCCGTGTGCAAACTCGCGTTTAGTACTGGTACCGCAGCCCCGCGCCCACCGTCCAAATCGAGCCGCCGAAGCTCGCGCCGCCCGTCGCGTCCGTGGCCTGGCGCTTCGCGTACGAGCGCTCGTTGGCGAAGATCGACGACACCGCGAGGTCCAAGGACACCGGGTCCGGGAAGATCTTCAGCAGGTCGGGGAACTTGTACGTGAAGCCCAAGGACACCGACTCGGTGAAGTTGTCGAGGTAGTTGGTCGTGCCCGTCTGGTCCGGCGTGATGGCCGGGCGCACCCAGACGCCGCCGCGCAGCGTGACGTTGTCGGTCGGATACCACTCGGCCGCGAGGCGCGGCTGCAGGATGTTCACGAAGCCCGGGGCCGGATCGGCGCTGCCGAAGCCGAGGAGGTCCGAGAGGCCGAGGCCGTCGAGCACGGGGCCCGAGGGCGTGATGGACACCTGCACCTGATCGCGCGTGGCGCGCTGCCAGAGGAGATAGTCGGCCTGCAGCGTGATGTTCCAGTGCCTGGTCGGCTTGAACGCCACGCCCAGCGAGAAGACGTGCGGCCAGAACTGCGCGGTGCCCTCGACGTTCAGGTTGATGTCGCCGATGTCGCCCAGGTTCAGGTCGGTCGGCTGCGCGTAGTAGAGCGAGGTCTCCATGCGCCAGGAGAAGCCGATGCGCAGCCAGTCGTTCGGCTCGATGAGCAGGCTCGCCATCGGGCGCGGCTTGGTGTTCAGGTCGATGGTGATGTCGCGGGCCACGAAGCGCTTGGCGGCCACGTCCACGTTGAACTTCACCGTGCCGACCTGCTCGGCGATGATCTGCGCGCCCAGGCCGATCGACAGGCCGTTCATGATCTTGATGCCGATCGTGGCCGACGAGGCGAAGCGCTGCGGCTTGGACTGGTACATGTAGAACTGCGGGTGCGACTCGTCGACCGTCTGCACGCGGATGAGCGAGCCGATGGGGTGGCCGAGCGTCAGGCCCAGCACCACCGTGTCCTTGAGCAGGCCGCCCATGGGGAAGATGAGCGCCAGCTCGGCGCGCTCCTGGCTGTCGGGCAGGCTCGAGCTGTTGGGGCTGTTGGGGTTCGTGCGGTCGATGTGCAGCGCCATGAAGTTGCCCGAGAGCGAGAAGCCGAACTCGGTCTTGGTGTGGCCGATCATGGCGGCGGGGTTGTAGTACGCGCCCGAGAGGTCGTCCGAGCGCGCGGTTGCGGTACCGCCCATGCCCATCGCGCGCGGGGTGAAGCCGAACAGCTCCCAGGGGTTCGCCTGCGCGGCGGTGGCGGCGAGCGCGGCGCAGACGGTCAGCGCGCGCAGGGTGTGCTTGCGGGTCATTCGAGTGTTCCTTGTCGAGTACTGAGGTTCCGAAGAAGGTTTGCTGGGGGTCCAGGGGGAGCGACAGCTCACCCCTGGTGGAGGCCTCCCAGAGGGAAACCGGATCGTGGAGCGCCTCGTGATCGGCTCAGACGTCGGCAGTTTCGGAGCGAGTCAGTTCGGGGCATGGGACCAGGCGCGGCTTACGGGTTCTTACTTGGGCTGCTTGCACTGGTAGAGCAGGTCGTCGAGCAGGGTCACGATCTCGCCCAGGACCTTGTCCTGGATGGTGACCTCGAGCGACGGGATGAGCTTCTGGCCGATCTCCGCGGTGAGGAGCTGCGCCAGGAGCTGACGCACGGCCTCGGTGGCGTCCTCGTCGTCGCGCAGGCCGCGGATGATGAGCTGCCCGGTGCGGCCGACCTGGCCGGTGGGATCAAGCTGCGCCAGCGCCTTGAGCGCGTTGAGCAGCGTGGGCAGATCGACGCCCGACACGCCCGGCTGCAGCGGCTTGAGCGAGAGCAAGTCGTAGATGGCGCCCACCAGCTCGCCCTGGCTGTCCACGTTCGGGTCGTTCAGGCAGGTGAGCAGGTTGTGCAGCTCGGGCCAGAGCTGCGGCGCGGTGGCCGCCGGGCACGAGCCGTCCGTGTGCAGCGACGGGTCGCAGACGAGGCCGTTCACGTCGTTGATGACCGCGCGCACCTTGTCCTTGAACGCCTGCGTGTACGTGCTCGAGTTGTAGACGAGGGTCTGCACGAGGTTGTTGACCGCGGAGAGACCGTCCTCGCCGTTCCTGGCCGCGATGAGGTCGGGCAGGAGCGTCTTGGTCACGAGCGTGATCAGCGCCGCGCGGTTCGCGGGATCCGGCGTGCCCGTGCCCGAGCCGGAGATGCTGCCGAGGAGCTGCTGCATCTGCGGATCGGCGAGCAGCGTGGAGAGGTGGTCGAGCACCGGCACCGCATTGGTGGGCGTGAGCCAGCCGAGGAGCTTGTCGAGCAGGTTGTACGCGTCCGCGGGCGCGCAGATGCCCGGGTTTCCAGCCATGCGGCCGAGCGTGGTGAACAGGTCGTAGTGCGGCGCCGCGTACCCCTTGCCCTGGATGTAGTCGAGGAGCGCGAGGAGCACCGAGGTGACCGCTGGATCGTCCAGCACCTTGTTGCCGCCGTTCTGCTCCAGGAGCACGTCCAACAGGCGGCGGATCTCGCACATGCGGTTGATCTTGTTCGCCGGCAGCGTCGCGGCCTCGGCCACGCTGGCGCAGCGGGCAGTGGCGGTCTCGTTCCCGTCGCGGCTCACGGTGGCGAGGCCCTTGAACGTCACCACGAGCAGGTCCGCGAGCGGGTTGTAGCCGTGCGCGCAGGGGCACAGGCCGTTGGTGCAATCGCCGACCTCGCAGGTGCCGCCCTCGGTGCAGGCGCGCTCCTTGTCGGTCTGCAGGCACTGCGTCTGGCCCAGCTCCTTGACCGCCTGGCGCAGCCCGTCGAGCGGCTTGGTCTTGTCGTCGAGCAGCGCGAAGAACGCCGGCATCACCGCGCGCACGTTCGAGCAGAAGTTGGGCTGGTTGGGGTTCGTGGCCTCGGGCGCGTCATCGCCCTCGCCGCCGCAGACGATCGAGCCGAACACCGAGCCCGAGCCCTTCATGTCCTTGCACTGCGACGTGGAGCAGCCCGACATCAGGGCCGACGACCCGAGCGCGATCACGAGGGCGGCGATCGCGGTGCGCCAGAGGACTTCAGCGCGGCGGGAGTTCCGCGAGGGTTGGGAGCGCAACTGTTCCATGCGCGTCACTGTACACGAGGGCGCGCGTCACCGTATCGGCACAATGACGGGGCATCATTCCGGTGTGCTTGCATCCGCGACTGAGGTCGTGGGATGCCCTCGGCTCCATGCCTGCCGAACCTGCTCTCGGGGAGCGCAAGACTCCCCTGCTCCGCTGGGGACACGCCACCGCCGGGTACGTGACGCTGCTCGTGCTCTTCGGGACCTTCGGCATCGCGGTGCAGTTGAAGAACGTCCTCGCGGGCCTCTGGCTGACCGAGCTCCTGTCGATCGCGCTGCCCGCGATCCTCTTCCTGCAGGCCGCCAACGTGCGCATCCCGAGCTATCTGGCCCTGCGCGCGCCGACGCTGCCGATGGTGGGCCTGGCGGTGCTCTTGGGGCTCCTGAACCAGCCGGTCGTGTCCCTCCTCGAGCAGGCCGCGCACTCCTGGCTCCCGGCCAGGCTCGTGGCCGACTTCGACGCCAAGAACACGTTCCTCGAGAGCATCTTCCAGGCGCACAAGTGGGGCATGCTGGCCGCGGTCACCATCGCCGCGCCGCTGTGCGAGGAGCTCTTCTTACGCGGGTTCCTCTTCAAGGCATACGCGCGCTCGATGCCGGCGCTGGCGGCGGCGGTGCTCACGGGCGCGTTGTTCTCGTTCATCCACATGGACCCGGTCGGCTTCGTCGGGCTGTGGGAGATCGGCTTTCTGCTCGCGGTGATGCGGCACAAGAGCGGCTCCCTGTGGACGGCGATCCTCCTGCACGCGGTCAACAACGGCGCCGCGGGGGCCGCGTTCCTCTTCGGCTTCCAGGACGCGAACGTGCCGCCGCCGACGTGGTTTCTGGCGCTGGGAGGGCTGCTGCTCATCGCGGGCCTGTTCTGGTCGGTCGGCGTCCTCCAGGCGCCGGGCACGGCGGAGCCGGAGCGGGCGGCGCGCGCGGGGGAGCGGCAGGACGAGTTCAGGCTGCTGCGGGCGTGGCCGGTGGCCCTGGTGCTGCTCGGGACGCTCGGCTACGCGGGCTCGCGCGCGCTGGAGCTGGTTCGCCACGCGAAGCCGTAGCGTCGCGTACGTCGGGCGCTACGTCGCGCGCTTGCTGACCTGCCAGCTCAGGAACTCGCGCAGGGGACCCTTGGCCTCGCGCATGCGCTCGATGAGGTCGCGCGACAAGGCCAGCTCGAGCTTGGTGGCGGCGCCCGGCTTCTGCGTCTTCATCGCGTCGAAGGCCGGCCGCGCCAGCGTGATGAGCTCGACGTCCGTGGTGGCGAACGCGGACACGAGGTGCTCGCCGCCCAGGAGCAGCGACAGGCCGCCCAGCGAATCGCCGACCGTGACCTCGCCGATGGCCTGGCTGCCGTCGCGCGGGAGCAGGTTGAGCGTGCCGCGCGCGATGAAGTGCAGGCCGTTCGAGGGCTCGCCGGCGCGGAAGGCATACGTGCTGCGGCCCACGGTGCGCTTCTGCGCGGCCTCGGCGAGGATGCGCACGCCGACATCGGTGAAGTCGCGCAAGAGCTGCGCCTTGCGGAGCGCGGCGAAGTGTTCGCTCACTTGCCGCTCCGGTATTGGCCGGCGAGCTCCACGTAGTGCGCGGCGCTCTCGCGCAGGCCCTCGAGCTCCGCGGGCTTCAAGTCGCGCACCACGCGGCACGGCGAGCCGAACGCCATCACGCGCGGGGGAATCTTGGTGCGCGGCGTGACCACCGAGCCGGCGCCGATGATGGACTCGCTGCCGATCTCCGAGCCGTCGAGCAGGATGGCGCCCATGCCGATGAGCGCGAGATCGCCCACGGTGGTGCCGTGCAGGATCACGCGGTGACCGACCGTCACGCGCGCGCCGATGGTGCACGCGTACTGCCCGCCGGTGACGTGGACCATGGTCAGGTCCTGGATGTTCGTGTCGTCGCCGATGCGGATGGGCATCACGTCGCCGCGCAGCACCGAGTTGAACCAGACGTTCACGCGCTTGCCGAGCACCACGTCGCCGATGACCTGCGCGCCCTCGGCGATCCACGCGCCCTCGCCCAGCACCGGACTCTTGCCGCCGAAGGTGTGGATCACGCCTTCTCCCGCTGCGGCACGCCCACGCCCGCGGAGGTGATGCTGCCCGGCGCGTCGGCCACGCCCTTGAGCTTCTCGGCGTCGGCGAGCGCCTTCAGGCGATCGGCCTCAGAGCGCGAGGGCGGCGGCTGGCTGGGCGTGGTCTGCGCCGCGATGGCGCCGGCCGCGTTCACCTGCTCGTGCGTGCCCACGTTCACGCGCTCGAGCGCGTCGGCGAGCGCGTTCGCTTCCTGCGAGAGCAAGTCGAGCGACCGCCGCAGCCCCGCGCCCGCGACGTCGACCGAGCCCGCGTCGGCGGAGCGCATGCGCACCACCTGCGTGTACAGGCTCTCCATCGTGTACGAGATGCGCGTGTGCTCGGCCTCGAAGCGCGCCGCCGACCGCGCCAGCTCTGCCCGCTGCGCCCGCTGCTGATCGAGCGCCGCCAACGCGCCGCCGAGCCGCGACTTGACGACCTCGTCCACCTCGCCGTCCACGCGCTTCTGCAGCGCATCGCGCTCGCGATTGAGCCGCGCATCTTCTTCCGGCGAGAGGAACCGGCGCACGTCGCGCTCGCGCCGCGTCAGGTCCTTGCAGGTGTCGCGCAGCGCGTGGATGGTCTGCTCGGGCTTGCGGAATATCTCGCGCACGGCCTGCGGCGAATCGCGCAGCTCGGCCAGGATCTTCTCCGCGATCGCGTCCACGCGCACGTCGCGCGGATCCGCCGCCGCAGGCGCGCCCATGGCCGGCCCGACTGCGCCGCCGTAGGCCCCGCGCGTGTTCGCGCCGTCGATCAAGTTGGCCGGCTTGGAGAAGTCGCGCAGGTTCTGCCCGAAGTTCGACAGGTCCCGCTGCAGCGTGCCGAACGCGTCACCGAGCGAACCGAACCGCTGCGCGCGCGCCCTGGCCTGCGCGTCCATCGCGTCCACCGCGTTCGGCGCCTGCTGCTGCTGCGGCGCGCCGATCGGCGACTGCGTCATCGTCGGGATCCCCGGCATGCCCAGCGGCGGGTTCGGCCGCGTGGCGCCCACGTGCCGCGCGATCACGCGGGTCCCGCGCGAGCCCAGCGCCGCCGCGGGAAAGAGCAGCCACAACAGCACCGGCCACGCCGACAGCGCGAGGATGAACATCACCACCGCGCCCAGCACCCACAGATAGCCCTCGAACAGGCTGGCGTTGGCGATCTTCGCCTCGCGCTCGGCCCGCTTGCGCAGCTTCTTCTCCAGCCGCCGCTGCCAGCGCTCGCGCCCCCACTCGGGATACGCGCTGCGCAGGCTCGCCGTCCACGCCTTGACCATCTCGTCCTGCTGCTGGACGCCCTTCTGGATGGCGTCCTGGGCGCGACGAAGGCTCAGGTGAAGCTGGTCTTGCCAGTCTGGAGTGGGCTCACGGCTCACAGGCGGGTTCTAGCATGGTGGGCGCCTGCGCGCAGCAAGGGGTGGGACTGCGCCGATTCCCGAGCAATCACAGCCCTCTGTACGCACGGGCTACGGCAGGATTTCAGCCGCGATCCGCCCCAGGTCATCCACGCTCTTGACCGGCTCCACGCGGTGGCAGTGCCGCGCATACAGCGGCATCTCGGAGTCGCCGAAACCCCACGCCGCGCGATCCTCCGGGCACAGCCACAGGAGCCGCTTGCAGCGCCGCTTGAGCTCGGAGAGCGCCCAGGCGTTCGGCGGGTTGTAGTTGCTGCGCCCGTCGCCGATGACGATGACGGTGGTGCGGCGGTTGATGGTGCCCAGGTACGTCGAGTGGAAGAGCTGCAGCGCGCGCCCGTAGTTCGAGTTCTGCGCGAGGTTGATGACCTTGCCCGCCGTCGCCAGGTCCACCGCCGCGGCCACGTCGGCCTTCTTGAAGTGGTGCGTGACCTCGCCCAGATCGCTCACGAACACGAACGAGCGCACGCGCGCGTACTGCTCCTGCAGCGTGTAGACGAACTGCAGCATCAGGCGCGAGACGTTGCGCACGCTGTCGCTCACGTCACAGAGGACGACGATCTCGGGCCGCTCCGGGCGCTTGGTGCGGAAGACGAGCTGCATCGGCACGCCGCCGTTGGCGAGGTTCTTCCTCAGTGTACGACGTACACTCAAGGGCCCCCGCTGCTTCACCTTGCGGCGCCGCGAGAGGCGGGCCTTGAGCTTCTCGGCCAGCCGCTTCACCACGCCGCGCATGCGCTCGACCTCGGCCGGCGTCAGCGAGGCCAGATTGCGGCCGGTCAGGCCAGTCTCGCCGCGCTGCTCCGGATCGCGCTTCTTCTGCTCGCGCTCGATGAGCCGCCGCGCCGCCTCCTCCAACTCCTTGAGCTGCTGCGTGAGCTGCTGCTGCACGAACTCCACGGTGCGCGGATCCACGCCGCGCTCGGTGAGCTGCTGCAGGAGCTTTCCCAGCTCGCCCTCGACATCGCCGCCACCGGCCTGCGTCATCAAGCGCCGCGCGTAGAACCCGCGCTGCAACGGGCTCGTGAGTCCGCGGAAGTCGATGGCCAGCGCCGCCTGCCGCAACAGGCGCGCGAGATCGCCCGTGTTCCCGCGCAGGAGCGCCGCCAGAAGCGGCGAGGCCGGCATCGAGAGGAGCTGCTGCGCGACGTCCTCGGCGTCCTGCTCGGCGAGCTTGGCGCCGATGGTCTTCGTGAGCGCCTTCTGCAGCCCTTCCACGAGCTCGGTGCCGCCGCCGAAGTGCAGCTCGAAGAGCCGGTCGAACAGCGGCACGTCCGTCCCGCGCTTGACCATCGTGGCCCGCAGCGCGCCGCGGAAGGTGCCCTTGTCGTCGATGGGCACGAGCAGCGCCGCCCGCTCGGCGTCGACCAGCTCGGCCGGCGAGAGGCGCAGGCCGTTCTGCCGCAAGAGCTGCGCGAAGTCCTGGAGCCGCGCGTCCATGCGCGGACTCTAGCCGAGAAGCACCGGCGCGCCACGGCGCCGCGTCGCGCGGGCGCAACGAATCGACACCCTCCGTCCGATGGCACGCGGCGCAGACCTCTGGGATCGTCGCGCGCATGACCCGAACGCCCGCCGCGCAGCGCGTCCTCCCCTGGGCACTTCCTCTCGTGATCGCGGCCAGCGCCGTGGCCTGCGGCGGCAGCGACTCCACGAGCACCTCGAGCGGCAGCGTCAGCGGCGATGTCTTCGGCACCTCGTTCCCCAGCGTGGCCGAGGTGGAGGCGGTCCGCTACGGCGCGCTCGCGTGCACGAGCAGCGACATGCCCAGCTCCATCCTCGACCTCACGCTCGACTCGACCACGGGCAACTGCGTGGCGCTCGGCGACGGCCGCACCCTGCCCTCCGACACGCGCCTGCGCTTCATCATCACGCTCGCGGCCAACACGGATGTCAGCGCGACCACCTACCTCCTCGACGGCGGCAAGGGTCAGGCCGAGCTCACCAGGAGCGACCCCACGTGCGGAACGCCCGTCGACTACAAGGCCACGGGCGGCACGCTCACGCTCTCCAGCGTCACCGACTCGGGCGTCGCGGGCAGCTTCCGCGTGACGTTCTCGGACGGCTCCTCGACGGCCACGCTCGTGGGCTCGTTCACCTCGGGCACCTGCGCGCCCTCGACGGAGAAGTACTGCAGCACGAGCCGCAACTGCGGCTAGGTGACGGACTCTCAGCCCCGCGGCTCGAACACGGCCACCACCTCCTGATGCGCCGTCTGCGGAAACAGGTCCAGCCCGCGCGCCGACACGAGCGAGAAGCCGCGCTCCTGCAGCAGCTTCGCGTCGCGCGCCAAGGTCGTCGGTTCGCAGCTCACGTACACCACGCGCTTGGGCGAGAGCGCGGGCAACAGCCTCACCACCTCGGCCGCGCCCGTGCGCGGCGGGTCCAGCACGATGGCCTCGAAGCGCTCCTGCTCGACCACGAGCTGCTTGCTGATCGCCGAGGCGTCCCCGGCCACGATGCGCAGCTTGGACGACAATCCGGCCTCGTCCGCGCTCGTCCGCAGGAGCTGCAAGCTCGGCCCCACGCTCTCTGCGCCCAGCACGCGCGCGCCCGCCTCCAAGAGCGGCAACGTCAAGGTCCCCGCGCCGCAGAAGAGCTCCAGCACGCGCCCCTGCGCGAACGTCCCCAGCGCCGACACGAGCTCGCGCTGGAGCAGCGGCACGCCCGCGCGGTTGGCCTGCGCGAACAGGTCCGGCCGTGAGCGCAGCCGCGCCTTCTGGCCCTCGTGCGGCGCGTCGGTCAGCACCGGCTGCCCCAGGAGCTGCGGCGCGCCGGTCGGCCCCAGCACGATCCCCTTCACGCCCTTGAGCTTGAGCAGCGCCTCGGCCTTCTTGCGCAGGCCCGGCGTCGGCGTGTCCCTGGTGTGCAGCTCGATGGCCCCCGCGCCCGCGCTCGACACATCCAGGCCGAGATCAGTCACCTCGGGCAGCGCGCCGAGCGACGCGAGCGCCTCCTGCACGCGCTCATGCAGCGTCTGCAGCGCCGGCTCGAAGAGCAAACACGTGCTCACCGGCACGATCGCGTGCGCGCGCTCCTCGTCATCGATGGCGCCCGAGAAGCCCCACGTCCCTTGCGGCCCGCGGTGCAGCCGCGCCCGGCGCCGATAGCGAAATTCGCTCGGGCTCCGCAGCATCGGCCTCCGCTCGACGCTCGCGAGCTGCACGCCGCCCACGCGCACGAGCGCATCGTCGAGCAGCCGCTCCTTCTCGCGCACCTGCGCCACGTAGCCGACCTGCTGGGCCGGACACCCGCCGCAGCTCGCCACGATCGGACACGGCGGCTCCACGCGGTCCGGCCCCGCGCGCACCACCGACGTCACCCGCGCGCGCAGGAAGGTCTTCTCATCGCCCGTGAGCTCCGCAAGGACCACGTCCCCGGGCGCACCGCCGCGCACGAACACCACGCGCCCGTCCAGCCGCGCCAGCGTCTCGCCCCCATGCACGAGGCCTTCGATGGTGAGCTGCGGCATCCGCGGTCGCTTCGCGAAGAGCG
>JAFEBC010000189.1 GCA_018266095.1 Deltaproteobacteria bacterium | reverse complement strand
GTGGCGCCCTTGTCCAGCTTGTAGGCGGCGAGGCGGCCGGCGCTGGCCAGGGCGGCGTCGAGGTCGACCGGCGCGAGCGGATCGTCGATGGGCCGCGCCAGGGACGACAGATCGCGG
This sequence comes from Deltaproteobacteria bacterium, assembly GCA_018266095.1. GTDB lineage: Bacteria > Myxococcota > Myxococcia > Myxococcales > 40CM-4-68-19 > CAIWCD01. The sequence continues at coordinate 4,470 of JAFEBC010000189.1, read as the reverse complement.
AGGATGAGCGCGATGCGCTCGGCCGAGTCGGAGATGTCGGCGATCAGCGCGCCGACCTCTGGCTGCGCGGCGGGGAGCTGCGCCTCGAGCTCGGCCACCACCAAGGTGATCACGGAGAGCGGCGAGCGGATCTCATGGCTCACGCCCGCGGCGAGCTGACCGGCGGTGGCCATGCGGTCGCGCGCGATCAGCTCGTCCCGCAGCGCGGCCTCGGCGGCGGCGGCCTGGCGCAGCGCCAGGTTGGCGTCCCGCAGCTCGGCAGTGCGCTCGTGGACCCTGCGCTCGAGCGTCTCGTTGGCGGCGGCGAGCCGCTGCCGGTAGTGGCCGGAGATGCGGTTGATGATGCGGTCGATGACCAGCGCACAGATGAAGCCCGTGGCGATCATGTCGTAGTGGATCGAGCGGTGGAAGAGGAGCGACATCACCGCCGTCATCCCGACGCTCATGGAGACCACGGCCGCAGACATGATGTGGCGACGGACGGACTGCCTGCGCGAGGCCACCGGCGCGGCCGCGGCTGTCATCTCGATCGCGTGCATCCGGACCGATCATCGGCCGGGCGCTGGAATCTTGAATGGCCGACGCAGCTTCCGAGGAGCCGGGAGGAGGTCCCGGGGGCTGGTGTAGGCGCGAGGAGCAGCCCGGCACACAAGGTGGCCGCTGGGCCGGGCGTCAATGCCCTCACTGCTTGATGCGCGCACACCCTTCGCTTACGCCCAGCTCGCACGCTTCTTTCGCGTCCGCGAGCGCCTCCTTGCGTTTTGCCCAGGTGGATGTACGTGCCCGCGCGCTCCATGTGCGCCTGACCGTCGCGCGGCTCGAGGGCGAGGTAGCGCGTCCACATCTCGAGCACCTCGTCGAGCTTGCCCTGCTTGGCGAGCGCGTAGTCCAGCGCCTGGTGCGCGCGGAAGTCGTGCGGCGCCGCCTCGGCCTTCGCCCTGAGCTCCGCCAGCTCGTCGGGCGTCGAGGCCGTCCCGGGGCCCTCCAGGATGTAGTTCTTGTTCTGGTGGGCCAGCATGTTCTGCGGATCCAGGTCGATGGCCAGCTCGATCACGCGCAGCGCGTCGTCCTTGCGGCCGGCCTTGAAGTGGCGCCCGCCGTCGCGCAAGAGACCGCTCACCACCGCGGCGAAGATGCGCCTGCCGTCGTCGTTGGTGGGATCGATCTGCAGCCCCTCTCGCAGCGCGCGGCCGGCGGCCTCCCACTCCTGCTGTGCGTGGAGGATGCGCGCCGCAGGGAACAGCACTTGAGGCTCGCCGGGCCGCAGCGCCAGCGCGCGCTCGATGTCCTGCCGCGCGCGGGGCAGGTCGTGCTTCGACTCGAGGATCTCGGCGCGCTGCACCAGGAAGAGCCAGTGGTCACCCAGCGAGCAGGCCCGGTCGATGGCGGCGAGCGCGTCATCGAGCTTGCCGGCGATGTGGAGCGAGAGGGCCTTGTCGGCGTCGATGTAGCCCGGCAGGAGGCGGAGGCGCGCGTTGCCGCTCACCGGCGCGCTCCCCGCGAACTCCGCCATCTTCTCGAACGAACCGCCCCAGCGCGGCTCGAGCCCATGCATCATCTGACCTCGGAACAGGAAGCAGGTGGGGCAGATCGCCGCGCCGCGCTCACCGGCTGCCAGCATCGCCGCGTGGTCGTCGTTCCTGGTGATCTCGATCTCGCTCGTGATGGCCGCGACGAGCCGCGGACGCATGAGCAGGCTGTGCTCGAGGTCGCCCAAGGCGAGCTTGAACGTGTCCTCCATCGCCGCGAAGTTCTCGGGGTGCGTGTCCTTGGCCCACTGCGCGCCGCGCCGCGCGTAGCCAAGCTCCGTGCGATAGGCGCCCCGCGCGAGGAACGGCGCGAACGAGCGCGGCGAGGCCTTCACCCACGCGTCGAGCTGGGCCAGCAGCGCGGGCTCGTTGCTCTCGAAGGCGGCAGCGGCGTCGTGCGGCCAGAGCTCCTTGCGCGGATCGGCCTCGAACGCGTCCTGGAGCTGGGCGAAGTCGTCGTCCAGCTCGGCGTAGCGCTGCGCCCGCAGCAAGTTGCGCAGGGCCACGCGATCGACCCACTGCAGCGGATAGCCGTCCGGATCCACGCCCGGCTTGCCCGCGAGCGGGAGGCCCTTGGGCAACGGGGCCGGCGCGATCTCGGCGACGGGGGTCTCTCGCCGCGAGCGCTCCTCAGCAGCCTGCTTGGAGCCGAACAGGTCGCCCAGGCGATCGCAACCCGTGAGTTGAGCCGAGGTGATCGTGCAGACGACGGCCCCGAGAACGCGCGCGACGCGAAGCTTCATGTTCCCCCCAAGGAACAGGAGGATAGCTCAAGCGCCTGTGGGACGCGCCCTCACTTGTGCTTCGCCATCCAGTCCGCGATCTCCTCGGGCGTGAAGTAGTTCTTCCGCTTCAGCGCCAACGTCTTCGCGTCCACGTGCGCATACAGCCACACGCGGTACTCCATCAGGCCACATCCCAGCTTGCGCGACAGCGGCGCGCCGTCGGTCTGGCGCTCGTACGTGGCCTGCGACTCCACCGCGTACTTCGCGGCCCAGGCGATGAACTGCACCGAGGTCATCTGCCGGTAGTCGTTGATGTGCGAGAGCTCGTGCACGGCGATGGCGTAGAGAGCCGCGTCGCTGGGTGCGTCGGCGAGGAGCTTCTCGTTCACCATGACGTGATACGTGCGCTTCTTGGCGTTCAGCTCGATGGTCGAGACCTTCGTCTCCGACTTGAAGTAGTCCTGGTCGGACTTGAACGTGACGACGCGGATGTCGTACGGCGCGAGCTGCGGCCAGGCGTTGGCGATGGCCTTCTTCACCGTGGCGGTGACCTGGTCGACGGTGATGGTGCGGCGCGCGTGCGGGAAGGGATACGCCGGGCAGGCCGACTTGGGGTCGCCGGCCAAGGCGGGCGCGGTCAGCGCGAGGGCACACGAGAGCGAGACGATCGCGAGCTGGAGCGGGTGGCGCATGAGGTACGCATAGCAAACGGCGCGGGCCTCGACATCCGTCAGATCACGCACCTGCGCGAGCGGCCCTCGGGCCTGCCGGCATCTGCTAGAAGCATCCCACGTGCGCGAGCTGACGGCGATCATCACCAGCTATCGGAGCCCGCGGCCCCTGCGGCTGTGCCTGCTCGCGTTCGCGGCCGAGATCGAGCGGATGGGCGCGCGCGGGGAGCGGCCCCAGGTCGACCTGATCGTGGCCGACGACGGCGACCCCGAGCACCAGAGCCGCGGGCCCGCGCAGGAGGCGGCGCAGTGGAGGGCGTTCCGCTCGATCCGGCGGCTCTGGCAGGTGCACGACGGCTACGGGAAGTGCCGGCTCGCGAACAAGTCGGCGCTGGCGGCGCGCACGGACCTGCTCCTCTATCTCGACGGCGATTCGCTGCTCGCGCCGGGCGCGCTGGAGACGCACTTCCGGCTCGCGGGGCCGATGCGCTACGTGGCCGGGAACCAGCTCCGCCTGGGCGCGCAGGCGAGCGAGGCCGTCGACGACTCGCTGGCGAAGTCGGGCCGGTGCGCGAGCCCGTCGTTCATCCTGCCGTGGGCACTCAAGAAGGATGGCCTGGAGACCAAGCCGCACTATGCGTTCCTGCGCGCGCTGGGCCTGGGCCCGCTCCTGCGGCGCACCGGACGGGGCGGGTTCAACGGCGGCTGCTCGTCCTTGCACAAGTCGCTGCTCGAGAAGGTGAACGGCTGGGACGAGGCGCTCGCGGGGTACGGCTTCGACGACACGGACCTCGGACATCGGCTGCAGAACGCGGGCGCGGTGCCGGTCGAGGCGCGGCTCGAGGCGATGGTGGTGCACCTGTTCCACGGGCGGCCGTATCGCGGGACGGAGGCGGCCTACGAGGAGAAGCGCAAGAAGGTCGCGGCCACGCTGCACGGGACGCAGACGCAGGCGGCGCAGGGGCTCGCGCAGCAGGGGGCGCTTGATGCGTCGACGTGGGAGGATGTCGCGTGACTGAAGCGAGCACGGCAGCAGCCTGGCAGGTCTTTGATGGTTGGACGGCGGCGGTCTCCCCGACTCGGTCGACCGCATCCTGGAAGGTCCTCGACGAATTCGAGGCCCGCCTCGTTCAAGCAGCGGCAAACAATCTGGTTCGACTGCAAGAACTGTTAGGCGCCTGGGACGAAAGGCTCGCAGCTACCCAAGACCCCTCCCGCGAAGACTGGCGTCTTTTCCCCAAACTGCGACCTGAGCCAACAGCATCCGATGCCCTTGCGCACTTTCTCGATGAGTCGCGTTCTACGCATCTCGCTGAGTTGTTCCAAACAACAGACCCTTCGCTTGAACCCGAAGGCGTCGAACGCGAAGTCTTCGTTCGTGCTCCGAACAGAGCCGACGGCCGTAGCATAGACCTTGTCATTCGATGGCCCGGCGCGCGGCGAAGCTCCATCGAAATCAAGATTGACGATACGCAGTTGTTGAAGACTCGTGACGCAGCCGATCTCGCCGAAGAGTCCTTCCCCTCGGAATGGACCCACTTCTTG
>JAFEBC010000188.1 GCA_018266095.1 Deltaproteobacteria bacterium | reverse complement strand
TACTGGCCCTTGAGGTCCGGATCGACAGCGTCACCGGCGGCGCCGCCCGTGAAGCCGTAGGTGCGGCCGCCCGAGAGCGCGCCCGGGATGACGGCGCAGGTACGCGGATCCTTGGGATCCGTGCACTGCGTCGGGTTGGTGATGTACGAGACCTGGGTCTCGGCCGAGAGAGCGCGGTCGGCGAGGTCGAGCGGCACGTACTCGTAGAAGCGGCCGTACGACGCGTAGACCTTGGAGAGACCGCGGTTCGTCCAGTCGTAGATGAGGCCGACGCGCGGCATCAGGTTGAACAGATCGAGGCCCGGAGCGCCGTCGACCTGGTTGGCCGGGTCGGCGTACATCTTCTGGATCTCGCCGCGGATGCCGACGTCGAGGACGATCTTGTCGAGGATGTTCCAGGTGTCCTGGGCGAAGAACGCCATCGAGACGTTCTTGGTGACGGACGAGGCGACCTCATCCGCGTTGTGGCCCGGGTTGTTCAGGTCGAACGCCGGAACGCCCGGCTTGTTCGGGTCCACGTGGCCGTAGCCGCGGTAGAGCTGGAAGCGCGCGACCGGGTTGTCGAGGGCGTACCAGAAGCCGCCGCCCGTGTAGGACTTGTCCTGGTTGAACTTGTCCTGCGCCGCGTCGAAGCCGTACTTGAACTGGTGGTGACCAGCCAGCTCGACGAAGTTCGACAGTTTGATCGCGCCAGCGATGCGATCGAGCGAGACGTTGGCGTAGTAGCCGACGCCGCCGGTCGAGTAGTTCAGCACCGGGCAGGGGTTGAAGCCGTTGGCGTGCACCGCGCAGGTCGAGAGGACCGCCGCCGTCTTCTGCGAGCTCGGGAGCGTGCCGTCATCGAACTGGGGGTTCAGCAGGTTGTACGTCGACCGCCACGAGATGGCCGGGGTGTTCTTCAGCGTCGCCGCCGAGATGCCCTGGACGTCCGTGAAGTTCGTGGTCGGCGACTCGCCGCCGAACTGGTGGTGGTAGGCGACGTTCGCCTCGACCAGCATGCTCTTGTTGAAGAGCTTGCCCGAGTAGCGCAGCGAGACGTCCGTCGAGCCCGTCTGGGTGTCGTACAGGGTGCGGCCCTCGTTGGTCGAACCGACCGCCTGGGCGCCCGAGTCCGTCGTCGGGTTGCCGTACACGGCGAGCGCGATCGAGTGGTTCTCGTTGATGAGGTAGGTCAGCTTGCCCGTGAACTGATAGGCAGTCTGGGTGTTGGTGTAGGTCTGGCGCGCGACCTCAGTGGTCTGCGCAGCGCCCGACGCCGGATCGATCACCGGGCGGCCCGTGCCGTCGTCCGTGCGCGCCTGGATGATGCGATCCAGGTTGAGCGACTGGATCTGGGGGGCGAAGCCGGCGAAGAACCACAGCTTGTCCTTGAGGATCGGGCCACCGATCTCGACGCCGAAGTCGAGGTTGTAGCGCTGGCTCGCCTGCGACGCGACGGCGAGGCCGGCGGTCGAGAGCTCCTTGCGCGACGCCTCGAAGGGCGACCAGTTGATGAACACGGAGCCGTGGAAGTCGTTGCCGCCCGACTTGGTGACGACGTTGATCACGCCGCCCGAGGCGCGGCCGTACTCGGCCTGATAGCCACCGGTCTTCACGTCGACCTCCTGGACGAAGTCCTGGAGGAGCGTGGTGCCCTGCGTACCGTACGCGGGGTCGTTCACCATCACGCCGTCGATGATGTACGCGGTCTCAGGCGAGCCCGCGCCGTTCATCTGCACGCCGTACAGGTCGCCCTGCACGCCGGGGACCGACGTCGCGACCGCCTCGAAGTTGCGGGCGCCGCGGCCGTACGGGATGAGGTTCATCTGCTCCTTGGAGATCGTGGAGCCCGTCTGCGCCGAGTTCGTGGAGATGACCGGCTTGGTCACCGTCACGACGATTTCCTCGGCCTTCATGGCCTCCGGGATGAGCTGGAGCTTGATCTTGATCGTCTTGTCGAGGCGAACCGTCAGACCATCCGACGTGTTGGCCTTGTAGCCCTCACGCTGGATGTTCAGGGTGTAGTTACCAGCCGGCAGCAGGGTGATCTCGAACGAGCCGGTCGCGTCAGTGACGGCCGTCTGTTCGCCCTGCAGGGCCGGGCTGGTCGCGATGACGACCGCGTCAGCCACGGGGTTCTGGGTTTGAGCATCGATGATCTGGCCAGCCAGCGCTCCGGTGGTCTGGGCCAGAGCCGGGCTCGCGAGCGCGAAGCTCGCTGCACCAGCCGCCAAGAGACTCACGATCTTCTGCAACCGCATGCTACCTCCCGAGAAGGTTCCCCGATGCATCTGGGTCCGAATAGACCGCCGTGTGAAACAAGCAAGCTCTACAGGGTGTTGAGAACAGTACCTGATTCACCTACATGCACCGAGGTTGGCGCTTATAGGTCAGGGCTGCGAATCGAGTCAAGCACCGTGTCAAGCGGTCGGTTGCGCTCTGAGCGCGATCGGGAACCGTTGGTGCTTCAGGTTCTCGCGTCACGCTGACGTTGCAGATCCGCCAATCTCGCGTCAAACGTCGAGGGGTTATGCCCCACGCATGAACCCGGGTGCGCGCGTGGAGAGGCGGCGGGATCCGGCAGGTGGTGGACCCCGAAAAAAAGATCGAATTTTCGTGATCGCTCGCACATCCAAGACCCTCGCCGGACGCCGTCACCCGTGGATTCGAGGGTGTGATGTTGGGCGCCCGGGACCGACCAGCCCTCTTGCGCGTTGCGTTGAATGCCGGCGGCGGTGCCTGCGTCGAAGGGTCGCTCTGCCCGTTCAGGCTGGCCTTGGGACACGCGCAACCTCTAGAAAGGAGGGCCTCGCGCGCGGCCGCATCCAGCGCGGGTTTGCGTCGTTGACATGGCGGAGACGATCCGAGTAGGCTCCGCCGCCTTTTTCCCAGAGGCTTGACGCCCGCCTCCTGCTCTGGCTGCGATCACGGGCCAGATGGGCGTCAGGCAAGGCTCCACAAGAGGGGTTGCATGTTCGAAGGGATCACCAGCGGTGCGCAACAGGGTCGGGGCCGGCGCGGCTCGTCCATGTTCGTCTCGATCCTCCTGCACGGCGGGCTCATCGGCCTGGCGGTCCTCGTCGGATATGTGAAGTCCAAGCTTCCCAAGGAGGAGGAGGCCGTCGCGGTCGTGTTCCGTCCGCCGCCGCCCCCGCCTCCGCCGCCGCCTCCGCCGGCCGGCCGCAAGCACCCGCAGACCGTCCACAAGACGATCACGCCCAAGGTCCAGCCCACCCCGCAGATCATCCAGCCGAAGGAAGTCCCCAAGGTCGAGGAGAAGCCGCCCGAGCCTGAGGATGACGCGGATGATGATGATGGCGTTGAAGGTGGCGTCGAAGGCGGCGTGGTCGGTGGCGTCGTCGGCGGAGTGGTCGGTGGCGTCGTCGGCGGCACGCTCGGAGGCACGGGCGGCGAAGAGGCCCCGGTGCTCCTCGGCGCCGGCATGACGCGGCCCACGCCGACCTCTGACTGCCAGCCCCCGCGGCCGATCGCGCCCGAGCAGGCGCGCGCCATGGGCATCACGGGCATGGTGCTGGTCGAGTTCGTGGTGCACACCGACGGTCACGTCGGCGAGGTCAAGCTCAAGAACCCCACCGCGCCTCCCCTGTTGTTCGAGGCGGTCGAGAAGTGGCTGACGGGCTGCCCGCACAACCCGTCGATGTCGAACAACAAGCCCGTCGCGGTGAAGATCATCCAGCCGTTCAACTTCAAGCCGGGCCAATAGGGCCGGAGTTCTTTCCACGCAGTCGGAGGACGCAAGCCGATGGATTTCAGTCTCGCAGGAATGTGGAAGTCGATGGGGCTTCCGGCCCGTATGGTCGTGATCGCCCTGGCGCTCGAGTCGATCTATTCGCTCTCGATCATGGCGGAGCGTCTCTTCACCTTCTGGAAGGCGCGTGAGCAGAGCCGGCTGTACGCCGAGAAGCTGCGCGATCTCCTCCCGGGCCACCAGATGGTCGAGGCCGCGAAGATCGCCTCGGGCATGAAGCTCGGGCACATCCCGCGCGTGCTGGGTCTCGGCATCTCCGAGTACAACAAGGGCCGCGATGCCCTGAACAACCAGGGCCCGCACGACGTGGGCGACTTCGACCTCGTCGAGGCCATCAACCGCGCCATCGAGCGCGGCACCCTGCGCGTCACTGCTGACCTGCGTCGCGGCCTCGGCGGCCTCGCGACTGTCGCGTCCACCGCGCCTTTCATCGGCCTCCTCGGCACGGTGCTCGGCATCATCACCGCCTTCCAGCTCATGGCGGCATCTGGGGCCGGAGGCCTTGCGTCGGTCTCGTCCGGCATCGCCGAAGCGCTCATCACCACTGCCTTCGGTCTGCTCGTCGCCATCCCGGCCGTGATGATGTTCAACTACCTCACGAACCGCGTCGAGGAGATGACCGTCGACATCGCGGACGCGTCGAACGAGCTCGTCGACTTCTTCCTCAAGGAAGGGCGCTTCGATGAGCCGCTGACGAACCCGGGCACCAAGGCCCCTGCGGCCGGCGCGCCTGCGGCTGCTGCTCCTGCGGCGAAGAGCTAGGCCATGGGAGCGGACGTCGGCAGCAACCGAT
>JAFEBC010000187.1 GCA_018266095.1 Deltaproteobacteria bacterium | reverse complement strand
GGTCTCGGGGATGGCGGCGCAGTTCACGCTCACGAACGGACCCGACGCGCGGGCGCTCTGGGCGTGCAGCGCGCGGGCGAGCAGCGTCTTGCCGGTGCCGGTCTCGCCCAGGAGCAGCACGGGCACGTCGCTCCTGGCCACGCGATCGAGCGCGTCGAGGACGGTGCGGAAGCTCGCGGACTGGCCGAGCAAGGTGCCCTCGCCGAAGCGGGCGCGCAGCGTGGTCTTGAGCGCGTCGGCCTCCTTGCGGGTGCGGCTCTCGTCGAGGGCGCGCTCGAGGAAGACGAGGAGCTGATCGAGCTTGAAGGGCTTGGTCACGTAGTGCCACGCGCCGCGGCGGATGGACTCGACTGCGCTGTCGATGGCGCCGAACGCGGTCATCACGATCACGGGCCGCGTGGGCTTGTCCCTGCGCGAGGCCGCGAGCAGCTCCAGGCCGTCGATGCCGGGCATGCGCAGATCGGTGACCACCACGTCCACCCTGCCCTGCGCGAGCTCCTTGAGGGCCGCGGCGCCGCTGTCCACCGCGAGGCCCTCGTAGCCGTGATCGAGCAGGCCGTCGACCAGCATCTCGGCCATCGCGCGCTGGTCGTCGACGATGAGGACGCGCGGGCGGCTAGCTGCGGACATCGGGCGCTCCCTGCGAGAGAGGGACGGTGAGCCGGGCGAGTGTACCTCCCTGGGGATCCGGCGCGAGCGCGACGCTGCCGTGGTGGCTCTTGGCGATCTCGCTGGCGATGGCGAGGCCCATGCCGGTGCCCTTGCCCAGCGGCTTGGTGGTGAAGAACGGCGCCAGCGCGCGGTCGGCGTCGGCGTCGGTGATGCCGTGGCCGCGGTCGCGCACGGTGAAGACGACGTGCCCGCGCTCGGTGGTGGCGGCGGCGATGACGCGGCCCTCGACGGGCGAGGCGTCGCAGGCGTTGAGCAAGAGGTTCACCAGGGCCTGCTGGAGCAGCGTGAGGTCGCAGGAGAGCGCGTCGGAGGCGATGGGCTGCGTGACCTCGAGGCCGATGCGGGCTTCGCGGAAGCGATGCTCGACGAGGGCCACTGCGCCGGTGAGGACCTGCGACGCGGGGACCTGACGCAGGGCGGGCGGGCCGCCGCGCACGAGGCGCAAGAAGCCGCGCACCACCTGGTCGATGCGCTCGGCCTGCTCCAGGATGCTCTCCAGCGCGTGACGGTTGCGCTCGTCGGCGGGCAGGCGGTCGCGGACCTGCTCGGCGCGGCCCACGATCACGCCCAGCGGCGTCGACACCTCGTGCGCGACGCCCGAAGCGAGGGCGACCAGCGTGGCGGCGTTGCCCAGCTTGCCCAGCCGCTCGTCGCGATCGCGGGCGACCTCGCTGACCGCGAGCTCCTGCGCCAGGGCCAGCTCGCGGCGCTGCTCGCGCAGGGCCACGCCGCCGAACACGAGCACCAGGGCGGCCGCGAAGGCGATGCCGAGCAGGAGGCGCAGGCGGGCGCGCCGATCGCGATCGCGCAGGCGCTCCGCCGTGGCCACGACCGCGAGGGAGCCGTGGGTGCCCGTGCCGAGCGCGAAGCGGGAGATCCCGGCGAGCGACATGCGCTGCGGCAGGCCGAGCGAGGCGGACTCCTCGCGCGACAGGCGGGTGGAGCCGAGGCCCAGATCGAGGGCGCGGTCGACGGCGTCCACGTGCGATTCGCGGCCGGTGGCGTCGAGCCAGGCGGGGCTGCCGGAGGGGCGCACGAGCACGACGCAGTCGCGGGGCCGGTCGAAGCGCGAGGTGAACTCGAGGATGGCGCGGGTGTCGGTGCTGGCGGAGCCGAGGCGCGAGGCCATGCCGACGGCGATGCTCCCCGCCAGCGTGGCCTGCTCCTGCCCGAACTCGTCGAGCGCGGCCGCGGATTCGCGCGCCTCGTCCCAGGCGGACAGGGCCGCCACCAGCGCCACCGCGGACGCCATGGCGACACCCAACATGAGCCGGCGGCGGGAGCCGTCCGTCAACGCGTCGACCTCGCTCCGCCGGATGAGCAGACTCCGCACGGCAGACAGACAGTAGCAAGACACGCACCAGCGCGCGCTGTCGTCGAAGACCGAACGTCGCAGCGAGGGGCCGGTCCGGAGAATCTCCGCGGGCGATCGGGAGGGATTCCGGGAGCCCTGCGTGGCCCCGTCGTTGCACTCGACGCGGGAGGGTTCGGCACGAATCCTGCTGAGTTGCGGCGCGTGCCTTCGATTCGTCTCAGCGGTTCGCTGCTCGTGATCCTGATGGCCAGCGCGCATGCCCTGCGCGCCGAACCGATGCGCGCCGTGAGCCTCCGCGAGGCGATCGCGGAGGCGCGGCAGCACCAACCCGAGCTGCTGGCGGCGCAGGCGCGGCTGGCCGCGGCGCGGGCGGACACGTCGGTCCCGCGGGCGCGCTGGCTGCCGAAGGTGGGCGCCACGGCCCAGGCGTTCGCGGGGACGGCCAACAACAGCACCGCGTCGACGCTCGGGAGCGGGCTTGTGGACCTGCCGCGCGTGGGCGGCACCAAGGGGCAGGCCGACGACGCCTGGTCGCCGCTGGGGTCGAGCGTGGCGGCGGTGGGCGTGCACCAGCAGCTCTGGGACTTCGGGCGCACCTCGGCGCAGAGCGACGCCGCGGACGCGCTGGCCCAGGTGGGAGCCGTGCGCTCCGACGCCGCCGACGCCGACGTGGTGGTGGGCGCGGTGGACGCGTGGTGCGCGGTGCGGGCAGCGCAAGAGGTG
>JAFEBC010000186.1 GCA_018266095.1 Deltaproteobacteria bacterium | reverse complement strand
GACCTCTTGATGTCGTCGGTGCTGGTGCTGGTGCTGGTGGGGGCCGCCCTGCTCTTCTTCTATCGCCGCGTGCGCTCGATCCCGCTGCTCGTGCTGCCGCTGTTCACGGGCGTGTCGGTGACGTTCGCGCTCTCGCGGGCGACCATCCACTACCTGAATCCGAACACGGCCTTCCTCGGGTCGATCATCGTCGGCAACGGCATCAACGCGGGCATCATCCTGCTCGCGCGCTACTTCGAGGAGCGGCGCAACGGGCGGCCGGTGCAGGACTCGCTGACCTCCGCGCTGCAGACCACCTGGAAGGGCACGCTGGCGGCATCGGGCGGCGCAGCGGTGAGCTATGGCTCGCTCGTGTTCGTGGCGTTCCGCGGGTTCAACCAGTTCGGCTTCATGGGCTTCTTCGGCATGCTCATCTGCTGGGCGGCCACCTACGCGGTGATGCCCGCGCTGCTCGCGCTCTCGGAGCGGCGCTGGCCGTTCGAGAAGACGCAGGAGCGCGGGAGCAAGCTGTTCGGAGGCGGCTTCGCGGGGCCGCTGGGCCGGCTGGTGACGACGCATCCGGCGCGCGTGACCGTGCTGACGCTCGCGCTCGTGGGCGTCTCGCTCATCGGCGTGGTGCGCTTCGCGCGTGATCCCATCGAGTACGACTTCACGCACCTGGGGAGCCGCTCGGGCCTCGAGCAGGGCGCGGCGAAGTGGGACAAGCACGTGGACGCGGTGCTGCAGAGCTACCAGACGCCCACGGTGGTGCTGACGGATTCGGCGGCGCAGGCCGACGCGGTGGCCGAGGCGCTGCGCAAGGCGAAGGACGCGCCGGGCTCGACCATCGACTCCGTGCGCTCGCTGGATGAGCTGGTGCCGCTCGATCAGGACCACAAGCTGGCCACGCTGCGCGCGCTGTTCGACGAGCTCACGCCGCGCGTGATCGCGGGCTTGCCGGACGACCTGCGGCCCACGGTGCAAAAGCTCAAGGACCGCACACAGCTCACCAAGGTGACGCTCGCGGACGTGCCCGAGAAGCTGTCGATCCTCTTCAAGGAGAAGGACGGCCGCGAGGGCCTGATGGTGATGGCGTACCCGACGCTGGCCGCGGACGCGCACCATGGGCGCACGCAGTTGCACCACTCGATCGAGGTGCGCGAGGCCGCGCTCAAGGCCGTGCCCGACGCGCGCGTGGCCGGGCAGATCGTGCTCACGGCGGACATCGTCACCACCATCACCAACGACGGGCGCTTCGCGGCGGCGCTGAGCTTCCTCGGCGTCGCGCTGCTCACGCTCCTGGCGCTGCGCAAGCCGTCGCACGCGCTGTGGGTGATTGGCTCGCTGTGCCTGGGCGTGCTCTGGATGTTCGGCGTGCTCGGGCTCTTCGACATCAAGTTCAACTTCGTGAACTTCGCGGTGCTGCCGATCACCTTCGGCATCGGCGTGGACTACGCGGTGAACTACTACGCGCGCTACCGCGAGACGCACGACGCGGGCGCGGCCGTCGAGGGCGCGGGCGGCGCGGTGGCGCTGTGCTCGGCAACGACGATCATCGGCTACGCGGTGTTGCTCATCGCCGACAATCAGGCGATTCAGTCGTTCGGGCTCACCGCGGTGATTGGCGAGCTCACGTGTCTGTTCGCGGCGCTGGTGGCCTTGCCTGCCTTGCTCGCGCTGCGTGATCGCAAGGCTCGGAGCACGACATGAACTTCGGCGCGCGCCTCAAGGCCTTCCTCGCGGCGCACTGGGTCTACAACCGCTTCCTCCCCGTGGCCGTGGCGGTGTGGCTCGTCACGCTGTTCGCGCTCGGGCAGTTCCTGCCGCTGCACGGCGTGGCGGCCGCGGCGCTGCTCGTGTTCGCGTTCTGGAGCGACGGCTCGCGCAAGTTCGGGCGCATCCTGTTTCCGTTCCTGCTCTTCGTCATCGTCTACGATTCGATGCGCTGGTACGCCGACTTCATCCGCGCGCCCGAGATCCACACGCGGCCGCCGTACGACTTCGACAAGACGCTCTTCGGCATCCGCGAAGGCGGCGAGGTGCTGACGCCCAACGAGTGGACGCAGCGCCACACCGTGGCCTTCCTCGACTTCGTGTGCGGGCTCGCGTACACGCCGCTGTTCTTCGTCGGCGAGACGGTGGCCATCCTCATCGCCCTCTACTTCCAGGGCCGGCAGCGGTGGGCGGAGCGCTTCGTGTGGGTGTTCGTGTGGGCCAACTTCCTCGGCTACACGCTCTACTATTGGTATCCGGCGGCGCCGCCCTGGTACGTGGCGAACCACGGGTTCCTCGTGGACCTCTCTGTGCGCGCGAACGCGGCCGGGGCGCTGCGCTTTGACAAGCTCGTGGGCGCGCCCTTGATGGAGGGCTTCTACGGGCACAGCGCGGACGTGTTCGGCGCGATCCCGAGCTTGCACATCGTGTATCCGTTCATCGCCACCGTGTACTCGTGGCGGATGCCGCGCGTGAGGTGGCTGGCGCTCGGATACTGGCTGCTCGTGTGCTTCTCGGCCGTCTACCTGAACCACCACTACCTGCTCGACATCTTCATCGGGCTCGGCATCGCGCTGACATCGATGTGGGCCGCGCGGGCGCTGTTCGGGCCGGCGCAGTTCGAGGCGGAAAAGCCGGCCGCAGCGGCTCCGGTGGCAGCGCAATCCGCGGCAGCCTGAGCGGACGCTACTTCGCGTCGACTCCGATCGCCTGCTGCAGCGTGAGGCCATCGCGCTTCAAGAGCGCTTGCAGGCCGGCCGCGAGCGACTTCGGCAGCGACGGCCCTGCATACACGAACGCGCTGTAGACCT
>JAFEBC010000185.1 GCA_018266095.1 Deltaproteobacteria bacterium | reverse complement strand
TCTCCCGTGAGCGCGAGCAGGTCGCCCACCAGCGCGGGCGGCACGCCCCACTTCTCCTTCACCTGCGGCGCCTCGTACCACTTCTCGTACATCGAGTCGTAGCAGCGCACGCCATCGCCCGACGGCTCCACGAGCTGGAGCAGGTCCTTGTCGACCGAGTGGATCACCACCCGCATCCCCTGCGCGCGCGCCCGCTTGGTCAGCGTGGCCAGGATGTCGTCGGCCTCGTACCCCGGGAAGCCCAGCGCCGGGATGTTGAGCGCGTCGAGCACGCGCCGCACCAGGCCGAACTGCGGCTTCAGGTCATCCGGCGTCTCCGAGCGCGTGGCCTTGTAGTCCGCGAAGATCTCGCGCCGGCTCCGCTCGGCGTCCTCGTCGAAGCACACCGCCAGGTACGCGGGCCCGTGCTCGCGGAGCGCCTTGAGCAGCATGTTGGTGAAGCCCATCGCCGCGTGCGTCGGCACCCCGGCGCGCGTGCTCATCGGCGGCAGCGCGTGGTAGGCGCGGTAGATCGCGTGCGAGCCGTCGACGAGCCACAGGAGCGGCGCTTCGGGAGACGTGGACACGGGGGGCTTCTAACAGTGTTTCCGCCCCGGTGCATCACGCTCGAACGCCAAGAGCAACTGCAACTGCTTCACAGGAAGGAAAGAAGGAAGGACGGCGCACCACTCGAGCTTGGACGCGAGGGCGTGCTCTGCCAAGAAGGGTCGAACCCTTCCTTGTTTCCTTCCTGTGCGCTCTTCCTGTTCGGGTGAAGCGCCGACGTCAGCGGCACTTCTCCGAGGCCGCCTGCGCCTTCGTGTGCGCCGGGCTCGGCGGGTCCGCGCGCGTGATCCGCAGCGCCGTCTGCGCGTCATCGCAGCTCCCGCTCGTGATCAGGTCCTCCGCCACCCGCTCCAGCCGGGCCAGCGAATCGAGCACGCGCGGGTCACGCGGGCTCACCTCGAGCGCGCGGCTCCAGGCCTCGAACGCGCCCGAGTATTGGTTCTTGGCGAACTTGTCGTTCCCCGCCTTCACCTGCGCGTCCGTCAGCGAGGTGCGCATCTGCGTCGCGTAGAAGGAGTCCTGGCCCTGTGGCAGCAGCGTCGCGTCGGCCGCCAGCGCCTCGCGCCAGACATCGTTGGCCTTGGGCAGCTCGTTGCGCAGCATCGCCGTCTGGCCCTCGCGGAAGCGGCCCTCCACGAGGCGCATCTGCTCCGCCGCCTGGGCCGCCAGCGCCGCGCTCTTGCCGCGCGTCACCGAGCTGCTCGACAGGACCCGCAGCGCCCCCGCCAGGTCTCCGCGCGCGTACTGCAGCACGGCCTCTCGCACCTTGTCGTCCGGATAGCGCGCCCTGAGCGCCTTGTCCGCGTTCGCCGCCTCGGCCGCGGACGCACCCGAGGTGTCGTGGAACAAGGGCGAGAGCGCCTCTGGACAGCTCCACGGGATGCGTCGATCGAGCGCGTGCTCGGCCCTGCGCAGCGCCTTCAGGAGCGAATCGCCCTCGATGGGCCCCATCTGGCACTTCACGTCCAGCGCCGCCGCGCACTCGGAGGCCGCCGACTCCCAGCGCTCCCGCTGCGCCTCCGACAGGCACGCCTTGGTGTGCGACCGCAGCACGCCCTGCGCGAGGTCCTTGGCCTTGATGCGCGCCCGCGCGAAGAACCGGCTCTGCGAATCGACCTGCGCGAAGAGCCGCACGGCCTCGTCGTCGTTGCCCACCGCCGCCTTGGCCTGCGCGTCGTCGAAGGTCTTCTTGGCCGCCTGCTCGCGCCGCGCGATCGCCAGCGTCTTGCGCGGCTCGCTCGCGATCGGGTCCTTGTCCAGCGCGCTCTGCGCCAGGCGCACGGCGTCGTCGAATCGATCCGACGACAGCGCGCCCTGGGCCTGCTCATTCAGGAGCCGCGCCTCGTCCTCGGCCGTCAGGGGCACCTGCTGCGCCGCCTGCTGCCGCTCGCGCTCCTCCTTCTGCTTCTTCATCCAGAAGAGCGCGCCGAAGCCCACGAGCAGCACCACGCCGACGATGAGGTACTGCCGCTGCCGCGCCGCCTGCGCGTTCACCTGCGTGGGCGGCCTCCAGAACAAGAGCTCCACGTCGCCGAAGCGCACCTTGGCGCCGTCGTGCAGCATCTCGCCCTCGATGCACTTGCGCCCGTCCACGAACGTTCCGTTCGCCGAGCCCAGATCGCGCACGCGATACAGCCCGCGATCGTCCCGATAGAGCTCCGCGTGCTGGCGCGACACCGAGTCATCGTCGAGCACGACCTGGCAGTCCTTGCCGCGGCCCACCAGCGCGACCGGGGGCAGGGCGATCTGCACCTTCGAGGCCTGGCCCAAGCCGCGCAGCGCCGCGCCCGCGCCCACACCCACGAGCCCGTCAGGCGGCTTCGGCTGCGGCCGCTTGGACGCGACCTTCGGGCTCTCCTCGGTCGGCGGGCCCTCGGCCACCGGCGCCGCCTTGGGCTTCTCCTTGCCCGACTTCTGCGCCTGCTCGATGGCCCGCTGCCGCGCCGCCGCAGCACCCGCGCGCGCGCTGCCCGCCGGCGCCGGCTTCCCGTCCGCGCCCAGGATGGTCTTCTTCACGCCCGCCCGCGGCGCCTCGACCTTCACCTTCGCCGAGCCCGAGGCCGTCGCGCGCACGTCGCCGAGCTCGATCTCCTTGCCCAGCGGCATCGGCGTCGCGCCCTCAGCCCGCGCCCCGTCGATCCACACCCCGTTGTGCGACCCGAGGTCCTCGACGTGCAGCACCCCGTCCTCGACGAAGAACCGCGCGTGCCGCCGCGACACCTCCTTCGACTGCAACACGAAGTCGCAGCCGGGATCGCGCCCGCACACGAGGCCGGTCTCTTCATCGGCCAGCGGCACCGCTTCACGCCGCCCGGACGGCTCGATGAACGTCAGCGTGAACACGCGCCGCTACGCATCCTCGCGGAAGATGTCCATGTTCACCGGGACACCGCGCCGCTGCAGGTCGTCATAGAAGCGCGGCACGAAGCCCGTGGCGATGAACTTGCCCACCACGCGCCCCTCCGCGTCGAACCCGTCCTGCTTGAAGGTGAAGATGTCCTGCATGGTGATGATGTCCGTCTCCATGCCCGAGATCTCGCTCACCGCCGTCACCTTGCGCGAGCCGTCCGCGAAGCGCGTCTGCTGCACGATGAGGTTCACGGCCGAGCCGATCTGCTCGCGGATCGCCTTCACCGGCAGGTCCATGCCGCTCATCAGCACCATCGTCTCCAAGCGGGCCAGCGCGTCGCGCGGCGTGTTCGCGTGCAGCGTGGTCAGCGAGCCGTCGTGGCCCGTGTTCATCGCCTGCAGCATGTCCAGCGCCTCGCCGCCGCGGCACTCGCCGATGACGATGCGGTCGGGCCGCATGCGCAGCGAGTTGCGGACGAGATCACGGATCGCGATCTGCCCCTTGCCCTCGATGTTCGACGGCCGCGACTCGAGCTGCACCCAGTGGTCCTGAGGCAACTGCAGCTCCGCTGCGTCCTCGATGGTCACGATGCGCTCGCCCTGCGGGATGAAGCTCGAGAGCACGTTGAGCAGCGTGGTCTTTCCGGAGCCCGTGCCGCCGGAGATGACGATGTTGCGCCGCACCTTCACGCAGGTCTCGAGGAACTCCGCCATCTGCTCCGTGAGCGCGCCGAAGTCGATCAGGTGATTGGCCGTGAGCTTCTCGCGCTTGAACTTGCGGATGGTGATCGTCGGCCCCTTGAGGGCCAGCGGCGGGATGATCGCGTTCACGCGCGAGCCATCGGCGAGGCGCGCGTCCACCATCGGCGAGCTCTCGTCCACGTGACGTCCCAGCGGCGCCACGATGCGCTCGATGACGCCGAGCACCGCCTGGTCCGACGAGAACACCTTGTCCACGCGCTGCAGCTTGCCCTCGCGCTCGACGTAGACCTGGCTGTGGCTGTTGACCATGATCTCGCTGATCGACTCGTCCGCGAGGTAGATCTCCAGCGGCCCCAAGCCCAGCGCCTCGTTCAGCACGTCCGCCACCAGCTCTTCGCGGTCGACGTGCGCGTCGATCTCGCCCGTCGAATCCATCTTGCCGACGATGGAGCGGATGGTGGTCTCGGTCTTCTGCCACAGCTCCTCGCTGCCGAGCGCGTCGAGATCCAGGCGCCGCAGGTCGAGCGCCTCGATCAGCCGATCGTGCACGGTGGCCAGCGTGGCCGCGTACTCGTCGTTGCTGCTCGCGGGCTTCTTCGGCGCGGCCTTGGGCGCAGGCTTGGCAGCGGCCGGCGCGGCCTTCGGGGCAGGCTTGCTTCCCGACGGCGCGGTCTTGCCCGCAGGGGGCGGCGCAGGCTTGGCCGCGGGCGGCGGCGGCTTGGGCGGCGGCGCGCTCGCAGGCTTGGCCTTGGGCGACGGCTTGGGCTTGGGCGGCGGCTCGGGCTCTTCGATCTCCTCAGGGGCCGGCTCCTCGGGCGGCAGCTCCGGCGGCGGCTCCTCGGGCGGCAGCTCCTCCGGCGGCGGCTCCTCGGGCGGCAGCTCCTCCGGCGGCAGCTCCTCGGGCGGCAGCTCTTCCGGCGGCGGCTCCTCGGGCGGCAGCTCTTCCGGCGGCGGCTCCTCGGGCGGCAGCTCCTCCGGCGGCGCCTCTTCGTGCCCCACCGGCTCCACGTTGAGGATGAAGTCGCCGATGTAGACCTTGTCGGTCGGCGTGATCACCTGCGGCCCGGCGAGCTTCTTGCCGTTCACGTACGTGCCGTTGGTGCTCTTCATGTCCAGGACGATGATCTTCCCGTCCTTGACCACGACCTGGGTGTGCTTCGTCGTGATGTTGCCCTCGGGCAGGCGGCTGCCGTTCTCGT
>JAFEBC010000184.1 GCA_018266095.1 Deltaproteobacteria bacterium | reverse complement strand
GGCCCTCGGACCAGATGAGCGAGGTCTGCACCTCCGTGCGCGACAGCGTGCGCCCGAAGAGGAACCCGCGCCGCACCACCTTCAGTTCCAGCGTGATGCGCCCGCGCATGCCCAGCCGCACCAGGCGATACAGGTCCGGATCGAGCAGCTCGTCGAGCACGATCGACACGCGCGCGCCCGGCCCGATGCGCGTCGCGCGGCAAGTGGCCTCGGCGGCCTCCGCCATCTGCGCGCACACGAGCAGCGCGAAGAGCAGGGCGACCCAAGTGCTGCGCTGGCACAGGTCGGGGCGCACCTTAGAAGTCCCACCCGAAGAGGAGCCGCACGTCCGGCAGCGCGTGCGCCTGCGTGTCCAGCCGCCACGCCGCCTCGAGCCGCGTGATCTCGCCGAAGTACAGCGCCGCGCCCACGCCCGCCTTGGGGTCGATCCAGCCCGCGTCCTGATGCACCGAGCCCACGTCCACGAAGGCGCCGAAGTGTCGCCCGCGCAGCTCCACCGTGCCGAGCAGCGAATCGTCGCCGCGGAACTCCTTGAAGTCGTACCCGCGCAGCGCGCCGAACCCGCCCAGGCCCTCCTGCTTCTGCAGCGGCGCGTCGTGCGTCACGGCCACGCGCGCGCGCAGGTGCAGGAGCAAGCCGTACATCACCCGCGCCGTGAACTCGTTGTCCGAGAGGAGCCGCGTCCAGCGCGCGCCCGTGCCGCCGGTCAGGAACGGCGTGCCGATCTCGAACGTCGTGTTCGTCGTGAACCCCTCCTCCAGCGGATCCTCGCGCTCCACCAGCGAGCGCTCCGGCGCGCGGAAGAGCTTGCCCGTCTTGTAGAAGGCCGTCGGGTTCGTCGACCACTCCAGCCGCGCCAGCACCGTGCCGAACTCCCCGTCCGTCACCGGCGCGGGCGCGAGCGGCGACTCGTCGCGGTTCCACAGCGTCCACACCTTGCCCGGCGGATTGAGCCCCCACTCGCGCGCGACGCGCACCTCGCCGCCCAGCACCAGCGAATCGAGGAGGTGGAACGTCAGCATCGCCGTCACGCCCGTGCGCCGGAAGTACTCCGCGTCGGGCCGGTTGATGAGCGCGGACCAGAGGTACGAATCGATCGGCGCGAGGCGCCACGAGTCCGCCGTGTCCGTGAGCGCGAAGAGCTGCACGCCGAGCTCTGCGATGCGCAGCGCCGGGATCCGCACGCGCGCGCCGATGAGCCAATCGATCGACTCCTGCGAGCCCGCCCGCTCAAAGAACGTCGCGTCCGGCGCGGTGGCGAAGTTGTGCCGCCGCGAGTTCCACGCCAGGTCGCCGTCCAGCATGAGGTGCACGCGGTCGGCCGGATCCCACAGCGTCAGCGTCGCCGCGAGGCCAGGCGCGAAGCCCGTCACCGGCGTGTGCCGCAGGAGCCGCTCGTCCTGCTGCGAGAAGTCCGCGTGCTCGGCGCGCAGCCACAGCACCACGTGCCCGCGGCCCTCGACCTCGATGCTGCCGCGGCGCCGCCGCGAGCGGTGATGCACGCGAGGCCCGTGGTCGTCGAAGTCGAAGTCGTCGTCGAAGCGCAGCGTCCAGTCGTCATCCCAGCGCCCGCGGTCGCGCCGGTCCTCGTCGAAGTGCCCGAAGCGCACCACGTGCACCTCGTCGTCATCGTCGCGCGCGTCGGCCTTCTTCGCGTCCTTGGGCTTGTCCTTCTTGTCGCTCGTCCAGCCCGGATCGCCCGCCTTCTGCGCCGGCGTCTGCACGTCGAGCGCCGGCGCGATCTTGCGCGACCCATCCGGCGCCACCTGCTCCACGAAGCGCGGCGTGGGCACCGACGACCGCGGCCACACGGAGCTGTCGATGAACGGCAGCGTCTCCTCGACGCGATCGAGCCGCCGCGCCAGGCGATCGGTGGTGAACACCTCGCCCGCACGGAACGCCAGCGTCTCCTCCACCTCGCGCGCCAGCCGCGGATGCAGCCCGCGCACCTCCAGCGATTCGAGGTGGCCCTCGTCGAGCTCGAGCTCGAGATCACCCTCGGCGCTCATCGTCGCCGTGAGCCGCGCCAGCACATAGCCGTCGTCGTGCAGGTCGCGCAGCACGCGCTCCACCGCGTCCGCGAGGCCGTGCCACACGAGGCCCGGCACCACCTGATCGTCCACGAAGCCCGCGGTCCAAGCGCGCGGCGGATCGATCGTCCGGCACGTCACGATCGGCGCGTCGTCGTCCTCGCGGTGCCGCCGCGACCGCCTGCGCCGCGGCCTCTCGTCGTCCAGCGCGCGCGTCTCCAGCGCCGGCCGGTCCGACAGGAGCGCGTTCAGGAGCGACTTCGGATCGGACTCCTCGAGCCCGCGCAGGTGCACCGAGCGCAGCCAGGCGTGCTCGCGCACCCGCAGCACCAGCACGAGGCCGTCGGCCGTGCTCTGCGAGTCGACCTCGAGCTTCGCGAAGAGCCCCGTCGAGAGCACGCGCGCGAGCAGGATGGTGGCCTCGTCGAGCGAGAGCGGCTCATCCGCTGCGTGCCCGAGCAGCGGCCACAGGTTCGCCGCCGACACCCGCAAGAGACCGTCGAGGCGCACGCGCGCGAACTCACGCGAGTCCAGATCGTGCAGGCGCCGCAGGGACGCGAGCGCTTCGGAGAGCTCCGTCGAGCCGCTCGCAGAGGCATCGCAGGCGCGCGCCTCCGCGGAGACATCCGGCCGCGAGGGCGTGGGAGAGGGAGTGGGATCGGCCTGGCGCGGGTCGGTGGCGTCCGCGTTGGGCGTGGGCGTATGCGTCGGCGTGGGCGTATGCGTCGGCGTTTGCGTCGGCGTACGCGTTGGCGTTTGCGTTTGCGTTGGCGTCGGCGTCGGCGTTGGCGTCGGCGTACGCGTACGCGTTGGCGTTGGCGTTGGCGTTTGCGTCGGCGTTTGCGTCGGCGCGTCCGCGTCGCGCACCAGCGTGTTCTCCGCGGCCGGCTTCACCCGCGCGTCCGGCGACAGCGCCCGCGCCGGCTGCGGCACGAGCAGCACGACCGACAAGAGGCTCGCGCGCAGGGAGAACACGCGCCGGGCAGAGTGATGGAGGTGGACCAGGGCGTTCCTCGACGTGGCGATCATGCCCCTCGCTAGAGCACGTGGCTTGCCAGTCGTCCGCATCCGCAAGCCTCTGGAATCACGCCACATTCACTGCCGCCGCGCCAGCCCTCGATGTCGTTTCAACATCACGCGCGACGCCCGCCGATGTTTCAGGCACATCATGCGTGCGCCTCACTCCTCGGCCTCCCCCGCGGGCAGCACGTCGAGCGCCTTGAGCCGCCGATAGAGGTTCCCGCGATCCACCTGCAGCAGCCGCGCCGCCGCCGCGACGTTGCCCTGCGACTGCGCCAGCGCCTCTCGAAGCAGCGCGCGCTCGTGGTCCTCGAGCAGGTCGCGCAGGCTCGCCTGGCCAAGCTGGGGCCGCGGCGCCTGCGCCTCGGCCGCGCCCGACAAGAGCTGCGTCACGCGCCCATCGAGCACCACCGCGCCGTTCGACTCGCGCAGGAGGAGGAGCCGCTCCACCAGGTTGCGCAGCTCGCGCACGTTCCCGGGCCAGGACCACGCGCGCAGGGCCCGCTCGCCCTCGGGGAGCACGCGCAGCTCCAGGGACGCGCCGCCCAGCTCGGCCACGAAGGCCTGCACGAGCGGCAAGAGGTCGCTCGCGCGCGCCCGCAGCGGCGGCACCGCGAGGGGAAACACGGCGAGCCGATAGAACAGGTCCTGCCGGAACTTCCCCTCGGCCACCAGCGCCTTCAGGTCCCGGTGCGTCGCCGCCAAGACGCGCACGTCTACGCGCACCGGCCGCGCGCCGCCGAGCCGCTCCACCTCACGGCACACCAGCACGCGCAAGAGCCTGGCCAGCAGCGACAGCTCCAGCTCGCCGAACCCGTCCAGGAGCAGCGTCCCGCCCTCGGCCTGCTCGAAGCGCCCCAGCCTGCGCGCGTTCGCGCCCGTGAACGCGCCGCGCTCGTGCCCGAACAGCTCGCTCTCGAGCAGCGCCGCCGGCAGCGCCGCGCAGTTGATGGCGACGAAGCGCCCCTTGCGCCCCGACGCGTCGTGCAGCGCGCGCGCCACCCGCTCCTTGCCCGCGCCCGTCTCGCCCTGGATGAGCACCGACGACTCGCTCTGCCCCACGCGCGCGATGAGCGTGCGCAGCTCCTGCATCGCCGCGCTCTCTCCGAGCAGCTTCCCGGGCCGCGAGAGGTCCTCCACCAGCCGCTCGCGCTCCTGCACCAGCCGCTCGCGCTCGACCAAGAGCCGCGCGCGCTCCTCCTCCAGCCGGTGCAGCGCGATGGCATTGTTGACCGCGGTCAACAATCGCTCGGCCGTGGGTGGCTTCTCGACGAAGTCGGTCGCGCCCAGCCGCAGCGCGCGCACCGCCTCGCTCGCGGTGGCGCCGCCCGAGAGCACGATCACGGGCGCCATGAAGGGCTTGGGCAGCCTCTCCAAGAACGTCAGCCCGCTCGCGTCCGGCAGGCCCACGTCGAGCACGATCGCCACCAGCCTGTCGCGCGCCGCTCCCACCTCGCCTGCAGCCCCGGTCTGCGCCGCCCCCTGTGCTGCCGCGACCGCCGCCAGCGCCTCCTTCACCGACCCCGCCTCGGCAGACGCGAACCCCTCGTCGCGCAAGAGGCCCGC
>JAFEBC010000183.1 GCA_018266095.1 Deltaproteobacteria bacterium | reverse complement strand
TCGATCGCAAGCCGCTCTCCCCGGCCGCGTTCGGTGCCGGCGGCGAGATCCTCTTCGGCGGCGCCTCGCTCTACGTGCTCGACTCCTCGCTGCGCCTGCTGACGCAGTTCACGCCCTCCGCCATCGCGAGCGGCGGCGGCCTGGGCGTGCCCGTCCCCTTGGGCACAGGCTCCATCGCCTTCGCCACGGCGACCTTGCCGGACGGCGGCCTCCCGAGCGCGCTCCTCGGCCTGAGCTACGACACCGCGGGCAACGGCGCGCAGCTTGTGCGCATCGACTTCGACACGCCCGTCACCACCCAGACGCAGGCCGCCCTCGGCCAGACGCCGCAGTCCGGCTGGCCCAACGTGTACGTGGGGGCGCGCGCCAACCTCTTCGGCTTCGACACCTCGCCCACCGCGCAAGCGCCGCTCCTCTTCTCGGTGCCGCTCTCGGCCGACGCCGTGCCCGACCCCACGCTGACCCCCTCCACCCACGTCTGGAACGACGGCCTCGCCGACCACATCCACCTCCTCGTGCCCACCGTCGGCTTGGGCCTCTTCGACCCCACCGGCACCCCCGCGCAAGGCTGGCCCGCGCCCATCGTCCCGAACGGCACCAGCGCCCTCTTCCAGGTCATGCCCGACGGCACCGCCATCGCCGCCGACGGCTCGGACACCTTGCGCGCCTTCGACCCCCAGGGCACCGAGCTGTGGAGCTGGTCCGCGTCCGCGCCCGGCTACGACGACGAGACCCTCATCGGCCTCACCTTGGGCGCGGGCAGCACGCTCTACGTGACCACCTCGCGCGCCGTGTACGCCCTCGACGCGCCCGCCGCCGGCCCCGTGACCCAGCTCTGGAGCTGGTCCTCGCAGTGGAACGCCCTCGTCACCGGCGCCGCCCTCAGCGCCACGCAGGTCTTCGTGCTCACCGAGGACGGGAGGCTCCACGCCATCCCGCGCTGACCCTGCGCTACACTCGCGGCATGTCCGATCCCAACTGCATCTTCTGCAAGATCGCCTCGGGCGCCATCCCCGCCAAGCGCCTGGGCGAGAACGTGCACGCGCTCGCCTTCGCCGACCTGAACCCGCAGGCGCCGACGCACGTGCTCGTGATCCCCAAGGTGCACCTCGCCTCGCACGCGGCGATCGCGCCCGACCAGTGGCCGCACCTGTCGGCGATGCAGGAGCTGGCGCAGAAGCTGGCCAAGGAGCTGGGCCTGGATGCGACGGGCTATCGCCTGGTGATGAACACGGGCAAGGATGGCGGGCAGACCGTGTTCCACCTGCACCTGCACCTCTTGGGCGGCCGGCCCATGTCCTGGCCGCCGGGCTAGCCGCTTGCGCGCCGTCATCCAACGCGTCAGCGAAGCCAGCGTCACCGTCGACAAGGAGATCGTCGGCGCCATCGGCCCTGGCCTGTGCGCGCTCATCGGCGTCGGGCCGGACGACACCGAGGCCGACGCGCGCTGGCTCTCGGACAAGCTCGTGGACCTGCGCATCTTCGAGGACGCCGCGGGCAAGATGAACCTCTCGCTCGCCGACACCAAGGGCGCCCTGCTCGCCATCAGCCAGTTCACGCTCTTCGGCGACGCGCGCACCGGACGCAGGCCCAGCTTCATCGACGCGGCCCGGCCCGAGGTGGCCCAGCCGCTCTACGCCAAGCTCTGCGAATTCGTTCGCGAAAAGGGCATCACCGTCGCCGAGGGGCGCTTCCGGGCCACCATGCAGGTGCGCATCATGAACGAGGGGCCGGTCACGCTTCTTTTGGACTCCAAGAAGCTGTTCTGACTGCACCTTCGGGCGTGACGGGCGTCACACCGGCCCGCGGCCACATTAGAGGTTGACCTGGACGGCCACAGAGGGCACTTTCCGCGCCCCATGAGCCTCCCGACCGGTTTTCTCGACAACGCCCGTGCGCTCATCCGCGCCGATTCGACCTCTGCCAAGGGCAACCGAGCGGCCATCGACGTGCTGGTCCCCCTCTTCGAGGGCGCGGGCCTGACCGTGGAGCAGGACGCCTGGCGTGAGTCCATCGACGGCGCGCCCGACGCAGAGCACATCAACGTCATCGCCGGCCCCGGCGGCGGCGGCGCGTGGACCAAGAAGGGCGCCAAGCCCGACACGCTGCGCGGCGGCATCGTCTTCGTCACGCACACGGACACCGTGCCCTCGGGCCCGAAGGACCGCTGGACCGAGACGGGCAAGGATCCGCACGCGCTCACCGAGAAGAACGGCGAGCTGTTCGGCCTGGGCGTCGCGGACGTGAAGCTGGACATGCTGTGCAAAATCGAGGCGGCCAAGCGCTGCAACAACAAGAAGCTGGCGCGGCCGTTCTGGCTCGTGGGCACGGCGGCGGAGGAAGTCGGCCTGCGCGGCGCGACGCGCTTCTCCAAGAGCGACCGCTTCAACAAGATCGCGCCCACGGCCGTGCTCTGCGGCGAGCCGTCAGAGCTGGCGCTCATCCGCGCGCACAAGGGGTACGCGGTCGTGCGCTGCACGGTGACGGACGCCGAGGCGCCGCTGGTGACGCTGGGTGACTTGAACTCCGACTCCGACGAGCCCGTGTACGGCGTCGTCGAGAAGGTGTTCGCAGGCAAGGCCGTGCACTCGAGCACGCCGAAGCTGGGCGTGAACGCGGTGCAGAAGGCGCTGACGTGGCTCGCGCGCTGGGACGCGCCGGTGGTGTCGATCTCGGGCGGCCAGGCGGCGAACGTGGTGCCCGCCAAGTGCGCGCTGCGCGTGCCGGCGCCGAACAACGATCCCGCCGATCAGACGCAGATGCTCAAGGCGCAGGCGCCCTCGCCGGATCTGCGGCGGGCCATCCGCGCGCTGTCGTCGCTCGAGATGCTCTGGAAGGAACTCATCGGCACGCTCACGCCGAAGACCGATGACCGCTTCGATCCGCCGGACGCTCCGGGCGCGATGAACCTGATCGAAGGCGGCGCGTTCGAGGGCAAGGCGCGCGTGATGGGCCTGTTCGACGCGC
>JAFEBC010000182.1 GCA_018266095.1 Deltaproteobacteria bacterium | reverse complement strand
TCGTCACATCGCTGTGCGGCTCTTCGCGCTGGTCGCTGCGGCCTGCTGCGCCTGCACCGATGTCGATCTCTACGGACTGAATGGCGCCGCCAAGGGCCAGGTCGATCGCGTCTCGCTGAGCGGTGACCGGCTCTGCACGGCGGAGCCCGGTGCGCGCACGTATGCGGTGCGGTCGCTCATCATCATCGACGCGTAGAGCGCGGTGAGGTCGTACTCGACGACGGCGGTCGCGGAGATCCTGGGGTCGCTGCAGTCGATCTTCGAGTCGGGCGTCGGTCGCGATCTCGCGTTCGCGGTCGTCGCCATGGGTGCGCAAGCCACGACGCTGACGCCGGGCGGCTTTCTCTCTGGAGACGATCTGACTCCGGTGCCCGCGGCGCTCTCGGCGGCGCTGCAGTCGGGAGGCGTGGGGCGCGATTGGGACGCGGCCATCTCGCAGGCGCGGTCGATCCTCTCGGGCGCGCTGGCGCGGACCAGCAAGGGCGAGCGGCAGCGGACGCGCTATTCGGTGGCGTTCATCACGCTCGGGCCGTCGGTGCCGGCGCTCGACACCAAGGGGCAGGCTGCGTTCCTCCAGGCCGCGCGCGATCTCGGCACGCTGGTCGACAACGCGGGCGGCGGCGAGCTCATCACGCAGGCGTTCTATCTGCCTCCGACGGGCGGCGGGCCGAACGATGCCACCGCGCAGCTCCTCACCAGCTTCGCCACGGCGGCGCGCGGGACGCTGGCGCTGCTCGCGGGCACCGCGCCGTTCAACCTCGGGCGCATCGATCTGCGGCCCATCGACGTGCGCTGGGTGAAGAAGGAGCTGTTCGCCTGGAACCGCAACGTCAAGCCCACCAAGGATGGGCTCAAGCTGGACAGCGACGGCGACGGGCTCACCGATGAGGAAGAGCTCCTGCTGGGCACCGATCCGACGAACCCGGATACGGACGGCGACGGCATCAGCGACGGCGTGGAGGTACGCGAGGGCTACGATCCGCTCACGCCGCAGGCGTTCCCCGGCTGCGACGACCCGACCGTCGACACGGACGGCGATGGGCTCACCGATTGCGAAGAGCGGCTCTTGGGGACCGATCCCAGCCTCGTGGACACCGACGCTGACGGCATCCCAGACCTGGTCGAGTTCAACAGCGGGCTCAACTACCTGCAGCCCGACGCCATCCTCGACTACGACGGCGACGGCACGACGAACCTCGACGAGATCCGCCAGCACTCGGACCCGTGGTCGTCGGACCTGACGCTGCAGAGCGACCTGGGCTACCGCACGCTCATCGTGCCCGCGAAGGACGAGGGGGACGCAAAGCAGGAGTGCCTGTCGGCGCGCATCGTGAACATCTCGCTGTTGCCGACGCTCGACGGGCCGAATCGCGGCGGGCCGGGGCTCAACCAGATCTACGTCTGGTTCCTTCAAGTCCCAGAAGGAAAGACGGCTGCGCCTGGGATCATGCGGCTGGAGGTCGTCCCGGTGCGCTTGAATGGCGGCACGCGGACGCCTTCGGATCCGGTGCTGGTGCTGGAGGATTCGGACTTCGCGCTGCTGCAGTAGTTGGATCTCCGCGGTCCCGTGGCGTGGGGACGCGGGAGTCGCCGCGGTCCCGCGTCGTGGGGAGGGCCGCGCCCTCCGGGAGGCCTGCGGCTGGAACTCCGCGGGCCCGGAGCGTGGGGAGGGTTGCGCCCTCCCCCTCGCCCGGGAGCCGCGGACGCACCACACGCAACAAAGCCCCCGCCCGGCGAACCGGACGAGGGCTTCGTCACTTCGAGCAGCGAGCGCGCCTAGTAGAAGTAAGGCGAGGTCGCGATCTCAATCCGCATCAGCAGATCGTCCGTCGCCGCGGCCACATCGCCCGTCATGGAGGAGCGGGTCGAGGAGATGGCCGTGTTCGAGTCGAGCAGCACGCGGTAGGCCGCGGTCGACTGGAGCTTCTTGAGGATGTCGACCGACTGGCGGCGCGTGGGGAAGCTGCGGATGCCGTCGACGTTCACGAGCTCGCCCTTGAGCTGCGCGAGCACGCTGGAGGTGAACGGCGCGCCCGCGATGGGGTCGTTGGTGAAGTTGCCGCGCACGCTCGGGTCATCCAGGTACAGGCGCGCGTCCACGTGGCGGGCCAGGAAGTCGGCGCGCAGGGCGTAGGTCGCGTTGCTCGCCTGGGCCGCGGGGAGCGGCGCCGAGAGGCCGGCCATCGAGAGGCCGTAGGCCGACGACATCTCGGCGGCGGTGCCGGCGCGGGCGAACTGGAGCACGCCGTTGAGCGTGGTGTTCGGGATGGTGTTCGAGGTGCCCGCGAGGAAGGGCGTGACCACCGACTGGTACAGCGGCGCGTAGTAGTCGGTCAGGGGGTTCGCGCCCGCGTCGAACTGGTTGCAGTCGGGATCGGCGACCGTGTCCTCGTCCGTGCAGAACGCCTGCGCGGGCTCGTTGGCCGAGAGGTCGTAGAGGAACTTGATGGCGTCGATGTCGTACGCCTGCGGCATGGTCAGGTTCGGCATGTTGTCGTCGAGCAGGTAGTCCATCACCGACGTCGACGTGGTCAGGCCGGACAGCGAGCCCTTGAAGTTGTGGCGCAGGCCGAGGATGTGGCCCATCTCGTGGACCAGCGTGGCGGTCAGGTACTGCTCGACCTTCTGCTTCTTGGTCAGGCTCGAGTTGGCGTTCAAGGCGTGGATGAACGAGTCGGCGATCGCGCGCTCGTCGTCGCCCGGCCGGCTGCCCGGCGCAAAGCGGGTGCAGAGCGGGTCGGCGTGCATCGCGTCCCACACCAGCGCGGGCGTCTTGGCGACCGGCGTGATCTTGAGGTTCGCGCGCACGGCGGGGTCGTCCGAGAAGATCTGGTCGGCGACGAGCACCCAGAGGGAGCTGAAGTACACCGAGGCGCCGCGGATCTCGCCCGTGTTCGGGTTCGTGCGGTGGTCGGCGAAGGCCGCGCCGAACGAGGGGTCGGTGTCCCAGAGGATGTAGTTCGTGTCGTCATCGCCGTACGACTGCGTGGAGGTCGCGAGCGAGGCCGAGAACACCTGGAAGCCGAACGCGCTGTTCCAGTTCTCCACGCCGGCCTTGAGCGCGCCGTACAGGTCGTAGGTGCCGTACGAGGGGTCCGACTTGATCTTGTCCGAGATGACGAACTTGATGGGCTTCATGCCCTTCTTGATGTTCCAGCGCGTGGCCGTCTGCGTGAACTGGCCCGTGCCCGGGACCTGCTTGGGCTCGCTGCGGAAGTAGAACTCGCCGGTCTGCGGCAGGTCCTTGGGCTTGAAGCCCGAGCCCTCCGTGTACTTGCGCAGCGCGAGGCCGAGCGTGCCCGAGGCGCGCAGCTCGTTGTACTCGCCCGCCTGGCCGTCGTTGATCTGCATGTTGGCGAAGCCCGAGAACACCTGCTCCCAGGTCACGCCGTCCGCGATGTTGCGGAAGCGCTGGAGGAACGAGAGGTCCACGTTGAACTGCGCCGGCACCGAGCCCGCGGCGTACGCGTCGCCGAGCATGCCGAACTTGTTCAGGCCCGCGGCCGGGTCGAACAGGACGTAGTTCTCCGAGCCGGCCTTCTGGTTGAAGGTGGCGTTGGTGACGATCGGGTAGGCGTCGATGAGGATGGTCGGGTCGAACGTGCTCGAGTCGACGTGGTTGTCCGAGGTGTCGAAGACGAAGAGCTTGCCGTTCTGCACCGCGAACGAGACCACGCGGGTCCCGAGCGAGCGGGCCGCGCCGTAGCCGACCGCGCCGGGGAACATCTGCGTGAGGTACGCGCTGAGGAAGTAGCGCTGGCCGAGCTCGGTCTTCTTGATGGCGATGTAGAACTCGTCGCCGCTCGAGGTGGAGGTGGTGGCCGCGCCGCCGGAGGTGACCGCCATGAAGTCGGCGGACTGGTCGATGGCGTCCTGGCCGCCGCAGGCAGCGGCGAGGGCGAAGAGGAGGATTGCGGAGAGCTTGAGCGCGTTGCGCATCTGGAGGACCTCGGTGGGTGAGACGTTGGTGCGGCCGGTTCCTGACGGGGCGCGCAAGTAGCAACGTTGGGGCCACGCGGCCCATCGGTCGTTCCCCCGAGGTGGGTGCGGTGCGTCAGCGCGCGGCGCGCGCGAGATCGGCGGATTCCCGAGTGGAGTCCGCGCGCTCCAGGTGGAGCGTCGGTGCCGTCAGCGACGTTCGTCCGTCCGCCAGATGACTGATCGGTCAGGGTTTCTCGGCGACCTTCTCGAGCTGCAGCGTGAGCTGCTCGAGGCCGGTGCGGAAGGCGAGCACTTGGCTGGGGCCGAGGGCCTGGATCACGCTCTCGACCGCCTGCTCCACGCTGCCCGGCGACGGGATGTCGAGCTTCTTGCCCTCGGGCGAGAGCGCGATGAGCACGCGGCGTCCGTCGCGCGGATCGGGCGTGCGGGTCAGGAGGCGGCGGGCCTCGAGGCGCTTGAGGGCGGCGGAGAGCGTGCCGCGATCGATGTGGAGGATGCGCGCGAGGTGGCCGGCGGCGATGCCGGGGTAGCGGCCGACGACGCGCAGGATCATGCGCTGGCGCGCGGTGACGCCGAACGTGCGCTCCATGCGGCGGGAGGTGGTCTCGAGGGCGTGCTCGAGGGCCCAGACGATGCGCAGGAAGTCGAGGGCACCGCCGAGCGCAGGGAGGGGTTGTTCCAGTTCAGGAGCGGACATGACCGTGACTCTGCCGCCAGGAGCGGCGAATAGACAACAGGCGAAGCAGGAAGGCGTCGATCTCGCGCTGGTCGCGCAGGTACCAGGGCGCGTGCGACCGGGACGAACGTCCGATCCGCACCGAGAGCAGGCGGCCGGGCTGGTCGATGGCGAACACGTCCTCGTCGGTGAGGTCGTCGCCCAGGTAGATGGCGGTGTCGCAGCCGGCCTTGTCGCGCAGGCGCTCGAGGGCGAGGCCCTTGTGCGGGGCGTCGCGCGGCAGCAGGTTGACCACCTGCTTGCCCCCGATGACGCGGGCGTCGGGGCAGATGAGGCCGGCGGCGGCGCGGATGAGCGCGAGGGCCTTCCGCTTCTGGCGCGAGCGGCGGTAGTGGATGGCGATGGAGTAGCCCTTGTCCTCGAGCACGACGCCGCGCAAAAGGGCGAGGGCCTCGGTGAGCTCCACGCCCCAGCGGTGCACCTCGCGGAGGTGGCGCTCGACGTGCCCGGCGGGCTCGATGCCGTGGTTGCCGATGACCTCGAGCAGCGGGACCTCGGCGAGGCGGGTGCGGACGTCGGTGCGGGCGCGGCCGGAGACGACGGCGGTGGGATAGCGCGTGGCCACATCGACGAGCAGCGCGCGGGTGCGGGGACGCAGGCGCGCGTCGTCGGGCCGCGGGACGATGGGGGCGAGCGTGCCATCGAAGTCGAGCGCCACCAGCACATTCGAGAGCGCGAACTGATCGAGCAGCGGCCGGTTCTTCGGGGACAAGAGGTGTCTCATGAGGCGCGAGTCCTCTCGCCGGCTTGCGTGCTGCGCAGGCGACCGTTGAAGCGCTCCTTGCGGCGCAGGCGGGCGGCGTCGACCAACATGCGGCCCGCCCAACGGTAGACGTTGAACTCCGACACCAGCGCGCGCATCGCCCGCATCCGCTCGCGCTGCTCGTCCTTGGGCATGCGCAGGGCGGCGGCCAGCGCGGCGGCGGCCTCGTCGAGATCGTAGGGGTTCACGATCAGCGCCTCCGTCAGATCGCGGGAGGCGCCGGTGAAGTGCGAGAGCACCAGGACACCCTGCTCGTCGTCGCGCGCGGCCACGAACTCCTTGGCGACGAGGTTCATCCCGTCGTGCAGGCTGCTCACATAGCAGACGTCGGCGGCGCGCAGGGCGCGGAAGACCTCGGGCGGCTCGTGGTGCGTGTGCATGAGCCGGATGGGCTGCCAGGTCCCCTGCGCGAAGCGGTCGTTGATGCGCGCGGCCTCGGCCTCCACCTGCGACGCGAGGTCGCGGTAGCTGCGGATGCGCGTGCGGCTGGGCGCAGAGAGCTGCACGAAGGTGAACTTGCCGCGCAGCGCGGGCTCCTGCTCGAGGAGGCGCTCGACGGCGAGCAGGCGCTCCTCGATGCCCTTGGTGTAGTCGAGGCGGTCCACGCCCACGCCCAGGAGCGCGTCTGGGGCGAGGCCGAGCTCCTTGCGGAGCTGCGCGCGGCAGGCCGGGACGGGCGGCACCTCGCGCAGCCAGTGGATGGGCCACTCCACCGAGATGGGGTACGGGCGCACCAGCGTGCTGCGGCCGCCCTGCACCACCGCGTTGTTCTCGCGGTCGATGCGCGACTCGATGTAGGTGTCGACGGCCTCGAGGAAGTTGTTGCAGTGCTGCTGCGTGTGGAAGCCGACGATGCTGGAGCCGAGCAGGCCCTCGACGATCTCCTCGCGGAACGGGCAGATGCCGAAGCGCTCCGCGCCGGGCCAGGGGATGTGCCAGAAGGTGAGGATGGTGGCGCGCGGCAGCCGCTCGCGGATGAGCTTGGGCGCCAGCGCGAAGTGATAGTCCTGCACCAGGATGATGGGGTCGTCGGCGTCGACCTCCTCGCAGACCGCGTCGGCGAAGCGCTGGTTCACGGCGCGGTAGTGGTCCCAGTCCTCGCGGCGGAAGAGGGGCCGCGAGTGCGCGAGGTGGCAGAGCGGCCAGAGGCCCTCGTTGGAGAAGCCGTAGTAGTAGCCGGACCCCTCCTCGGCGGAGAGCCACACGCGGCGCACCACGTACGACTCCTCGCCGGGCGGCACCTTCACCCTGCCCTGCGCGTCGGCGGTCTCGCGGTCGGCCGAGCCGCTGCCGTGCGCGACCCACACGCCCGAGCACGCGCGCATGACGGGCTCGAGCGCGGTGACGAGGCCGCTGGCGGGGTGGCGCACGATGATGCCGCCGTCGGTGTGCTCGTGGATGTAGGGCTCGCGGTTGGCGACGATCACCACGCGCTCGCCGTGCAGGTTGCGCGCGAGCGTCTCCTTGAGGCGCTGCGGGGTCCAGGCGCCGCCCCCGTGCTCGAGGTCGGTCTCGGCGGTGAGGCGCTGCACGAGATCGCGCACGTCGCGCATCAGCGGCTGGTACTCGGGCTTGTGCTCGTGGCCGCGCAGGATGCGGCGCAGCTCGCGCGTCCAGGAGAGCCAGGAGATGCGGGCGCCGAGCACGGTGACGAGCGTGAAGGTGCCGCCCAGGATGCCGAAGGCGGCGAGCAGCAGCGTGCGGGTCTTGTCGGCGCGGCGCTGCGCGAAGGACAGATCGTGCACCACCACCACGGTGCCGAGCGCGCGGCTGCCGTCCGAGAGCCGGGTGACGTTGACGTGCACGGGGCCCGAGGAGAGGTCGGCGGTGGTGGACCAGGACGCGCCCGCCCGCTCGGCCCGCAGGCGCGCGGCGATCAAGCGGCAGGGGAACTCGCTGGGATAGGCGCTGGTGCTGGCGAGGGTGGTGCCGTCGTCGGCGCAGGCGGCCGCGCCCTGGATGCGCTCGTCGCGCGTGATCTCCTCGAGCACGCTGACGAGGCCGGCCGTGTCCTTGGCCTGCCAGTGGGCGACCAGGGCCTGGCGCGCGCCGTTCACCGCGAGCTCGCTGCGCAGCTCGACGTCGCGCACGAACCAGGCCCTTGTCATGCGCGTGAGCACGCCGTCGGCCGCCCAAGCGAAGGCGGCCAACGTGGCGAGAGTCAACAGGACCATTCTCATCGTTCGCATCGGGGATGCTTGTTGCACCTTTTGCTTGGATATCCAAGCGAAATCGGCATATGCTGCGATTCATGGAGCTAGAACGCCTGGGTCTGGTCGGGAATTGCCAGTTCTCCGCGCTGATCGACGATCGCGGCGCGGTGGTGTGGTGTTGCCTTCCTCGCTTCGATTCGGAGCCGGTGTTCGGCGGGCTCCTCGATCCGGACGGCGGCGCCTTTCGCGTGGGTCCGGCCGACGGCTCGGCGGGGACCCAGCGCTACCTGGAGAACACCAACGTGCTGGAGACGACCTTCCGCACGCCGGAGGGCGACCTGCGCGTGCTCGACTTCGCCCCGCGCTTCCGGCTGCACGAGCGCTGGTTCAGGCCCACGCAGCTCATCCGCATCGTCGAGCCGCTCTCGGGCAGCCCGCGCATCCGCGTCGAGTGCCAGCCGCGCCTGGGCTGGAGCAAGCGCGAGCCCCTGCGCACGCACGGCTCCCACCACCAGAGCTTCCGCGGCTTCGCCGACGAGCTGCGCCTGACCACCGATCTGCCGCTCTCCTACCTCGACGGGCGCCCGCTCACGCTCACCGGCCGCAGGCACATCGCGCTCACCTGGGGCGAGCCGATCGAGGAGCCGCTCCAGCCGCTCGCCGACCGCTTCCTGCAGGCCACGAGCCGCTACTGGCAGACCTGGGTGAAGCAGTGCAACGTGCCGCCGCGCTGGCAGCACGCCACCATCCGCTCGGCGCTGGCCCTCAAGCTCCACTGCTTCGAGGACACGGGCGCCATCGTCGCCGCCACCACCACCTCCATCGCCGAATCGCCGGGCAGCGGGCGCACCTGGGACTACCGCTACTGCTGGCTGCGCGACGCGACCTACGCGCTCGACGCCTTCCGCCTCTTGGGGCAGTTCGAGGAGCGCCAGCAGTTCGTGTCCTATCTGCTCAACGTGGCGGGGAGCGCCAAGGATCTCGCGCTGGCGCCGCTCCACCGCATCGACGGCCGCGACGACCTCGACGAGCAGATCCTGCCGCACTGGAAGGGACACCTGGGCGAGGGGCCGGTGCGCGTGGGCAACGGCGCCGCCCGGCACGTGCAGCACGACATCTATGGCGAGATGGTGCTCGCGCTCGCGCCCATCTTCCTCGACGAGCGCTTCGAGCCGGAGCGGTCGCGCGCGTCGCTCGACCTGTTGGCCGGCCTGGCGCGCAAGGGCTCGCAGGTGGCGGGCACGCCCGACGCGGGGATCTGGGAGCTGCGCACCGAGTGGACGCCGCAGACGTTCTCGACGCTCATGTGCTGGGCCGGCGTCGACCGCATGGCGCGGGTGGCCGCGCGGCACCTGCCGCATGAGGCGCGCTGGTTCGCGGACGAGGCGGCCCGGCTGCACCAGCTCGTGCTCACGCAGGGCTTCGACGCCAAGCTGGGCTCGCTGGTGGCCAGCCCCGGGTCGCGAGAGCTGGACGCGTCGCTCCTGCAAGCGGTGATGCTGCGGCTCTTGCCGCTCGACGATCCGCGCCTGCACGGCACCGTCGACGCCATCACCCGCGTGCTGGGACCGGGCCCGTGGCTGCAGCGCTACCGCCTCGACGACGGCTTCGGCCGGCCCGAGGTCGCGTTCATCATCTGCGCGTTCTGGCGCATCGAGGCGCTCGCGCACCTGGGGCGCCTCGACGAAGCGCGCGCGGCCATGGACGCGGTGCTGGCCACGCAAGGCCCGCTCGGGCTGCTCTCCGAGGATCTCGATCCGCGCACCGGCCGCATGTGGGGCAACTTCCCGCAGGCGTACTCGCACATCGGCCTCGTGCGCGCTGCCTTCGCGGCCTCGCCCGACTGGAGCGAGGTGCTCTGACGCGAGCGCCCCGCGGACCTACGCGCGCAGCAGCGCCGCGCCCCAGTGGAAGCCCGCGCCCAGGCCCACGAAGCAGACGAGGTCGCCCTCCTTCACGCGCCCGCTCTTGCGGCACTCGTCGAGCGCGATGGGGATGGTGGCCGCGGTGGTGTTGCCGTAGCGCTGGATGTTGTTGAAGACCTTGGTGTCGGGCAGGCCCAGGTGCTTCTGCACCGCCTCGTTGATGCGCAGGTTCGCCTGGTGGGCGATGAGCAGATCGAGGTCCTCGATCTTGTGGCCGAGCCGCGCGGTCAGGGACTTCACCACCTCCGGCATGCGCGTGACCGCCTGCTTGAACACCGAGCGGCCGTTCATCTCCGGGATGTGCCGGCCCTCCGCGTAGTCCTTGGGCGTGACGTACGGCCGCTGCGCGAAGCCGACGGCGGGCACGTAGAGGTCCTTGAAGGTGCTGCCGTCCGAGTGCAGTTCGAAGCCCAGGAGACCGCGCTCGCCGTCGTGGGCGCGCAGGATCGCCGCGCCGGCCGCGTCGCCGAAGAGGACCGTGCGGTCGCGGAACTTCGAGTTCCACGCGCGCTCGGCGTCCGAGGGGGCCTCTCCGCCCTCACCGAAGAGGTGGTCCCACTGCGTCCACGGCATGAAGCCGGTGTGCACCTCGGCGCCGATGAGCAGGATGGTCTTGGCGCCGCCCGAGCGCAGGAGCGCGTCGCTGACCTGCAGTCCGTAGATGAAGCCCGTGCACTGCTGGCGGATGTCGAGGGCGGGCACGTTCCCGAGGCCCAGGCGCGACTGGAGGATGCCGCCGCAGCCCGGGAAGTAGTGGTCCGGCGTCATGGTGGCGAAGACGATGTAGTCGATCTCGTGCTTGTCGATCTTCGCGTCGGCGATGGCCTTCTCGGCGGCCTGGAGGGCGAGGTCGGTGGTGCCCGTGCCGGCCTTCACGTAGTAGCGCTGCTCGATGCCCGAGCGCTCGCGGATCCACTCGTCGGAGGTGTCCATCAGCTTGGCGAGGTCGGCGTTCTTGACCAGCTTCTCGCCGGTGACAAAGCCGGTGCCCAGGATCTGCGTGCGCGTCGTCATGCGCGCCGCTGTAGCGCGACCGGGCGGGCGCCGCAAGAGGGGGAAATTGACTGCGCGCGTCAGGGGCGAGCGGCCGCGACGGCCTCGCGTCTGGCCCGGGCGGGCCTACTTCTTGGAGGC
Source organism: Deltaproteobacteria bacterium (assembly GCA_018266095.1). Lineage (GTDB taxonomy): Bacteria > Myxococcota > Myxococcia > Myxococcales > 40CM-4-68-19 > CAIWCD01. Next base: position 1,748 of record JAFEBC010000182.1, on the reverse strand, counting down.
GGCCATCAGCGCCTCGATCGACGCCGGGTCCGCGGGCATGCCCTCGGTGAGCGCGGCGCAGTCCTTCTCGCGCACGAGGTAGGTGTCCTCGATGCGGATGCCGAACCGGCCCTTCACGTAGTGCCCTGGCTCGATGGTGTAGACGCTGCCGGCCACGAACGGCTTCGAGTCGTCCACGTCGTGCACGAAGAGCCCCACCGTGTGCCCCAGGCCGTGTCCGTACGAGCGCGGCAGGCCCCTGGCCTCCAGCGCGTCGGCGGCGAGCTGCGAGAGCGAGGGCTCCTTGCCGCGCGAGAACATGAGCGCGCCCGGCTTGCACGCGGCGAGGGCGGCCTGCTGCGCGGCGAGCACGGCCTCGACGTCCTTCTTCTGCTCCGGCGTGAACGTGCCGCTGACGGGGAAGGTGCGCGTGAAGTCGCTCGCGTAGTGGTGGCGGTAGCAGCCGACGTCCATGACCAGGAGGTCACCGGCCTTGAGCACGCCGCGCGCGCCCGTCCCGTGCGGCTCGGCGGCCTCGGCGCCGCTGATGACGAGCGGTGGGAAGCTGTCGGCCTCGCAGCCGTGGCGCTTGAAGTTCTCGCTCAGGGCCTTGGCGATGGCGTCCTCGGACGCGCCGGGGACGATGAGCGGGACCACGTCGCGCACCGCCTCGACGGTGGCCTGCGCGGCCATGCGGAGCTGCACGAGCTCGTCCTGATCCTTCACCATCCGCAAGGGACGGATTTCGTGGTGCAGCGAGAAGGCGCCCCAGAGCAGGCCGCCGGAGAGCCGGTCGCCGCGGCCCACGTGGTAGAGGCCGGTGAGCGGACGCCCCGTGAGCCAGCGCGCGTCGAGGTTGTCGAGCCAGGGGAACTCGTCGCGCGAGGCGTCGTCCCAGGTGATGGACTCGGACGGCAGCATCCACACGAGGCCGCCCTGCGAGGTCTTCTCCCTCAGCTTCTGCAGCCGCGCGCCGTCGACGGGCGTGAGGGGCGGCGGCAGGCTGGGCGCGAAGAGGCCGCAGAAGAGCACCGCGAGGAAGACGCCGAAGGCGCCCATGCCCACGTTGGCGCGCAGCACCGGCCAGGAGGTGGGCGAGGGCCCCGAGCGCGTGGCCTCCAGCGCCGGCGCGAGGCGGGTGACGAGGAACGCGCACGCGAGCAGCGCCGCGACGATGAGCTCCCAGGTGAGGCGCGCGTGGCCGCCCGAGAACACGTCAGAGGAGCGCACGACGAGCTGCGCCCCGAAGGCCGCGCACCCGGCGCGCATGGCCAGGTCGAAGCGCAGCCGCACGAGCGCGCAGACGGCCACGAAGAGCGCGCCGAGCGCGATCCGGTGCACCACCGCGCTGTCGAGGTCAGGGACCGCGGTGACCAGCGCCAGGAAGACGAAGGGCACGGCCACCACGCGCGGGATCGCCCGCGCCACGATCAGCGCGACCGCCATCGTCAGCGCCAGGAGGAGGCCCGCCACCGGGAGCGGCAGGTTGCCCGCGAACAGGAGCGCGACGAACACCGTCAGCGGCGCGGCCGAGGACAAGAGCAGGACGAACCCGAGCCGGTGTCGGGGCCCCCAGACGGCGATCGCGAGCGCACTGATGGCAGCGAGGACGATCACGCGGCGCGCACGCTAGCACCAATGTCCGATGAATTGACCAGTGAGTTCATGGGGTCCCGCGAGTTGACCGATGGCGCCGCGCGGCGCGGCCAAGGCAGCCCTCCCCCTGTCGCCCTGCTCTGTTATGATCCCAGGACACTCAACCGGAGGTG
>JAFEBC010000181.1 GCA_018266095.1 Deltaproteobacteria bacterium | reverse complement strand
GTCGTGAGATCGAACGAGCTCGAGGCGACCAGCGAGGGGTTCTCGGAGACCTTCGCCGTGATGGGCGAGCCCGTGGACGACAGCGTGAGCTTGACTGCGCGGCTGTTGGTGTACCCGTTGGTCGAGCGCGAATCGAGCTCGGTGATGGCGATCGCCGGCGCGGCGGGCGGCGAGGTGTCGAGCGTGATGCTGGCCTGCACCACCAAGCTCTCGTTGCCTGCCGGGTCGGCGAACTGCGCGAACACCGTCTTGGCGCCGTCGCCCGGCGTGAGGAACCACGTCACCGTAGGCGCGAACGGCTGGTACTGCGCGCCGACGAAGCCGGAGTCATTGGCCAGCTTGATGAGCAGGTTCTTGCTGTTCGTGCCCGCGTTGGCGTCGGTGGCCGAGAGCGTCACCGTGATCACCGGCGTGGTGGTGAGGCCCGCGCCCGAGCCCGCCGAGCCCTGCAGCGTGATGGACGGGTTCTGCGGCTTGATGGTGTCGAGCAGGATCTGCACGGGCGTGATGTCGCCGACGTTGCCCGCGCGATCGATGAGGCGCAGGTAGACCGTCTTGGTGCCATCGGTGCCGGGGGCGTCCAGCGTCCACGTCTGCGTGAGGTTGAACGCGAGCGTCTGCGGCGCGCTGAAGTCGGAGAAGTTCGAGATCTGCATCTGGCCCAGGCCGCTGACGGCGGTGCCGGTGGTGGCGGGCAGATCCTGCGCGCTGGTGAGCGAGAGGGTGACGATGCCGCCGACCGCGTTGGTGAAGGCAGCGCCGCCGTTGATCACGAACAGGGGCGCCTCGGGCTTCTTGCGGTCGAGCGTGATGGAGCCGATGGCGGGCGCGCTCACGTTGTCGGTGGCGTCGACGAAGACCACGTAGACGTCGTGCGCGCCGTCGAGATCCTTGAGCGTGAACGGCACCGGCGTGTCGGGCGTGAACGCGTGCGGCGTGGACGTCGTCGTGTCGCCGAGCGTGGGGTCGAGGAAGGTCGGGTCCTCGCTCGCGCGGTAGCCGACGGCATTGGTGGCCTCGAGCACGAGGTGGATGGCGCGCGAGCGCGTGAACGGCGCCTCGGGGATGGAGATGGCGCCGCCCTGGCGCGTGAGAGTGATCGAGGGCGAGAGGATGGTGACGGTGTCGGCGCTGACGAGCACGCTGCCGCGCACCTGGCGCGAGTAGCCGTCGCGGCGCGCAGAGACTTCATAGACGCCGGGGACGAGGCCGTCGAACTCGAACGTGCCGCTCGAGGGCGTGACCTGCGCGAGGCCGGTGCCGGTGAGCTCGACGATGGTGCCGCTGGCGTCGGGCGTGTCGCTCAAGATGATGGTGCCCGCGAGGCCGCCGCGCGCGAGCGTGAGCGAGAACGAGTCGGGCAGCGTGCGCACCTCGCCGCCGCCGAGGTTGAGCACGGCCTGCGTGGCGTCGTGGTAGCCGACCGCCTTGATGCGCAGGACGTAGCTGCCCGCGGGGACGTTGTTGAGCGTGAAGTTGCCCGAGCCGCCGGTGGTGGCCGCGCTCACCGTGCGGCCGTCGAGCGAGACGGTGGCGCCCGCGAGCGGGCCCTTGCCGCCCGTCGCGATCTCGCCCTCGACGTGGCCGATGATGGTGGCCGGGTTCGACGAGAGCACGCTCGCGCCCGCGGACACGGTCTGGTCTGCGTTCACGGTGAGGCTCGCGAGCACCTTGCCCACGTAGCCGTCCTTGCGCGCGGTGACCGTGTACGAGCCGACGATGAGGCGGTCGACCACGAAGGCGCCGTCGCTGCCGGTGACGAGCGTGCGGCCCGCGGCGGGGATCTCGATGATCACGCCCGTGGCATCGCCGGGCGAGTCGGCGAGCGTGACGATGCCGGAGATGGCGCCGCGCTGGAACGACATGGTGATCGGATCGGCCAGCGAGCGCGCCTCGCCGGGCAAGAGCGTGAGCACGGTGGCGCTGCCTGCGGCGTAGGGGGCCTTGGTGCAGCGCAGGCCGTAGCTGCCGAAGGGTACGCCGGTGAACGAGAAGTGGCCCTGCGCGTCGGTGACGGAGACGAAGCTGGTGCCGGTGAGCGCGCAGCTCGCGTCGGCGAGCGCCGCGGTGCCGCCGGAGCTGGTCTCGCCGAAGACCTGGCCCGCGATGGAGCCGGGGTTGGCCGCGAGCGTGGTCGAGCCCGCGCTCTGCACCGCGCCGTTCGTGATGGTGAACGGGCCGAGCGCCTTGGGCTGCCAGCCGTCGTGCTGCACGTTGGCCGTGTACGTCCCCGCGACCAGGCGGTCGAAGCTGAACGTGCCGTCGTTGGCCGTGAGCGTGGCGCGGCCGCCCGGCGTCAACTGCACGCTGGTGCCGCCGAGCGCGGTGGTGCCCGCGAGCGCGATGGTCCCGGAGAGCGCGCCGCGGCCGAGCGTGAGCACGAGCGGCGTCGAGGTGAGGTCGCGCGTCTCGCCGCCCGAGAGATCGAGCGCGGCCTGCAGCGCGGTGAGGAGGGGCGCCTTGGCGCAGCGGATCATGTAGCTGCCGGGCGCGATGCCGCTGAGCGTGACGTGGCCGCCGCTGTCGGTGGAGCCGGTGACGGAGGTGCCGTCGAGCGAGCACACCGCGTCAGCGAGCGGCACGGGCTGGCCGCCGTCGACCTCGACCTGCACCGCGAGCTGCAGCGAGGCCGGATCGGCCAGGAGCGCGAACGAGCCGACGTCGGTGGTGGTGTTCGCGTCGACCACGAAGGCCGCGCCGAGGATGCGCGTGGCGTATCCGTCGTGCGCCGCGGTGATCTGGTACGTGCCCACGAGCAGGTTGGAGAACGAGAACTCGCCCGTCGGCCCGGTGAGCTGCGTGCCGCCGCCGGGCGCGAGCGTGATGGCGACGCCGCTGTGATCGCTCTGGCCCGTGAGCGTGACCTTGCCCAGCAGCGTGCCGCGGGAGAGCGCGAGCGTGATCGGCGCAGCCAACGGGCGCGTCTCGCCGCCGATGAGGTTGAGCGCGGTGGCCGTGGCGGTGGTGAACCCGGGCTTCTGCGCGCGCACGACGTAGCTGCCCGCGGGGATGCCGCTGAGCGTGAAGTTGCCCTGCGCGTCGGTGGTGGAGCTGATGCCGCCCGGCTCCATCGTGACCTGCGCGCCGTCGAGCGGGCCGGTGGTGCCGTTCGCCAGCTCGCCCAGCACCTGGCCGGTGACCGTGGCCGGATTCGAGAGCAGCACCAGCGTGTCGAGCTGCTTGGTCTCGCCCTGGCCTATGACCACGTTGCTCGCGGTGGTGGTCTGGAAGTTCGCGTGGCTGAAGCGCAGCGTGTACGTGCCCGCGACCAGCGTGAGCCGCCAGGCGCCCGAGCTGTCGGTGACCGTGGTGAACGCGCGGCCCACCGCCTCGACCAGCGTGCCTGAGCTGTCGGTCTGGCCCGTGAGCGTGACCTGCCCGGTGAACAGCGACGCGTTGTTGCCGCTCTGCTCCTGCAGCGTGACCGTGCCCAGCTCGAGCGTGCTCCCGATGCCCACCGCCAGCGGGAGGTCGAGCGGCAGGAAGCCCGCGACGCTCGCCGACAGCGCGTACGAGCCCGGCGTCACGTCGCTGAAGACGAACTCGCCGCCCGTCTTGGTCTGCACCTGCTGCGTCGGCTGGTTGTTCTGCACCAGCGAGAGCGAGAGGTTCGACAGATCCGTGAGCGAGGCCGCGGCGAGGGTGCCGTGGATGGTCGCCTTCGCCTGCGTCGACGACGGCGCGTTGGGGTCGTACGGGTTCGAACGATCAACCTGCGTCGCGCACGCGACCATCGTCGCTGCGACCAGCATTGGACCGACGAACGCACACCTGTTCCACGCTGCCCAAGTCATGTTGCCTCCGCCGCTGACTTCACCAAACGCAGTCCGTGCTTGAAGCTGGACATTCGAGGACGACGAACGGCTGGCGATGTAGGGCGTGGGCGTACCTGCGCGCACCGTCCTGGCGCGCGGGCAGACCCAAGGCAAGTGGCTGGAACAACTTGCGATCTAGCGCAAGTCGAACACGCGGTACGTGCCGCCGACCATGTAGCCGAAGACGCCATCGATCATGAAACGAACAGGATCCGAACGATTCGCGTCCTGGTTGATGGACCCCCCCAAAAAGATCGGCAGGTCGGCCTGCGTGAGGGTCTGGTTCTGCGAGTTCCAGAGCGGCGTCAAGTCCCAGGTGGCGAGCCCGAGGTTCTGCATCATGTAGAGCGTGTCGCCTGCGATCACCGGCTCGCGCGGCGGCTGCGAGAACGAATCGGCCGAGAGCACCACGTTGGCCCCGCTCCCGTCGCGGTTGGCCGAGCCGAGCTGCACCGCGCCCCAGCCCGCGGGCGTCGGCTGCGCGGCCTTGGTGGAGTAGGTGAAGAAGAGCACGTTGCCGGCGGCGGCGATGCCGGTGACCTGCTTGACCGTGCTCGGCAGCGCGATGGAGGTCTTCTGCACCAGGCCCGCGGCGACGTTCACCGTGGACACGTCCATCACGTCGATGGCGTTGGTGTTCAGGCCCAGGAAGAGCCGTTGCCGCGAAAGCGCCATCGAGAGCACGTGCGCGCCGGGCGTGATGATGGCCCGCGACGGAGTCGTGGGCTGCGTGAGGTTCGAGGGATCGCGCAGGTCGATCACCTGGACCGTGTCGAGGATGGTGCTCGAGGTGCTGTTGGGCTGCGCGGCGTAGAGGAAGTCGTCGTCGTTCACCGGCGGCGCGTTGATGGCGAAGGGCGCGCTGGTGCCGAAGCTGAACGTGCCGCGCGCCTGGCTGCCCGCGTTGTTGAAGTTGAGCCACTCGTACGCATAGAGCTTGTTGATGGTGTTGCTGAAGTTGTTGCCGGTCACGAAGAGCACGCCGTCGGCGAAGTTCATCCAGCGCGCGGCGACGCCGGGATCGGGCAGATCGAGGCGGCTCACGGGCACGCTGGGCGTGGAGCTGATGTTGGACGTCTCGCTGCTGCCGTAGATGGTGGTGGGCGAGAACGCGTTGGCGCCGCCGAGCGCGGACAAGTGGCCGTCGGTGAAGAAGGGCGCGCCCGCTTGCGTGCTGGTGGGCGCGCTGGCGGAGAGGTCGTTGCGCTTGAGCAGCACGCCGCCGCCGGGATCGACCGCGGTGAGCACGGCGATGCCGCTGGGGCCGCAGCTCGCGGTGTACACGCCGTTCCGGTGCGTCATCGTGCCCGCGCCCGTGCCGGCGGCGACGCAGCCGGAGTAGAGCAGGTAGCCGCCGATGAAGCCGTTGCCGATGGTGGTGAAGTTCGGGCCGTTCGGTTCGTTGAAGGGGCCGAGGCCGGTGAGGTAGCCGCCCTGATCGAAGAGCGGGCCGGCGACGGGCGAGATGCCGGCGGTGAGCTGGGGCGCGCTGGAGAGCGAGATGGTGACCTGGTTTCCGCCGTCGCGTCCGCCGATGAGCACGGTGTCGGCGGAGACGCGCACGCTGGTGGTGAGGTTCAAGGGAAGGGTCGACGAGCCGCTCGCGAGGAAGCTCGCGCCGTTGAAGCGGTACGTCTTGAAGGTCGCGGCCGCGGTGGTGGAGGTGGGCGAGGTGGCGCCGTAGACGATGGCGGGGAAGGTCGTGTCCACGCCGGAGACGAGCTCGGTGCCGGTGCGCGCGGCGAGGTTCATGATGCCCTCGCCGGTGTTGGTCAGGCCCACGGCGGTGAAGGTCCCGGGCACGCCCTTGCTGCTCACGTCGATGGCGACCAGATCGCCGCTCGGGTTCACGGAGGCGATGGCCCACTTTCCGGCGACGGCGAGGTCGTTCATCGTCAGCGAGCTCAGCGACGCGTTCGAGGTGGTGCCCAGGTACAAGAGCGAGCTCGGCGCGCCGGGCGTGGTGGCGATCCTGTAGAGATCGAAGCCCTTGCTCGTCGCCGGGACCGCGGTCGAGGAGACGAGCGCCACGAGGTACTGCCCGTGGACGACGAGCTTGGTGTAGTAGCCCGCGGTGCGACCCGCGCCGGAGCTGCCGCTGCCCACCACGAGCGGCGCGAACGGATTGGCGATGTCGATGATGATGATCGAGTCGGTGCTGGCGCTGGGCACGAAGAGCGTGGAGTCGTGCTCGGCGTAGGTGTTGGGCACGACCTCTTGGAAGCGGCCGGCGGAGCTGGTGAGCGCGCCGGCGCCGCTCGAGGGATTGGTCACGCTCCAGCGCTGCACCAACGTGCGGCTGGCGCTGGTCGAGATCAGCGCGTCCTCGTTGGTGCTGGTGGTGCCGATGTGCCCGGCCGCGGCGCTCAGGGCGAAGCCGTCGAAGGGGCTCGGGTACGCGAGCTTCAAGATCGTGCTGTCGATGGTGGTGCCCGCGACCTTCACGCCGAACACGTACGGCGCGCTCGAGTTGTTGGTCGTGCTCTCCTGCACGAAGCCATAGACGCGGCCGTTGGCGGCGGTGGCCGAGATGAAGTTGCACGTGCTGCCCGTGCCCGAATAGTTGGCGAAGTCATCGAGCGTGACCGTGCTGGCGGCGTTCTGCACGCCCAGCGTGAAGGCAGACAGGTCGCACTTGGTCGAGGTGGTGGCGTCGGCGTGGAAGACGTAGATGCCGGTCGCGCTGAGCGCGGCCGCGTTGGTGCCGCCGCCGGGGAGTTGGTTGCCGCTCTTGTCGTTGAGCAGGAGGCTCGTGGCGTTGCCGATGGTGTGCGTCGTCTGCACGTTGGTGACGCTCAACTGGAAGAGGCGGTTGAAGTTGTCGCTCGGGCGGCGGCCATAGATCAGCAGCGTGGTGCCGTTGAGCACGGCCATGTCGTTGATCGACTGGAACGCGACGCTCTGGACCGCCAGCAGCGCGGGCTGGCGCGGCTTGGTGAGGTCGTAGGCGCGCACGCCGTCGGCGCCCGCGGTGAACACGACCGGGGTGCTGGTGGTGCCGAAGGCGGCGACGGTGGCGCGCAGCGGGCGTGTGGGGAGCGCGGCGAGCACGACGCCCGAGGAGAACGTGGTCGAGGTCGCGGTGTGCGGGAAGAAGACGATGGGCGCGCTGGCGCGCTGGTTGGCGCTGTCGGCCTGGTACGCGCCCTGGCCGGTGGTGCCCGTGGGGATGGAGCAGTAGCCCGGCGTGGAGCCGTTGGTGCACGCGATGGTGGCGAGGTGTGAGGCGTCGTCGGGCAGGATGTCGGGGACGTACACGCGGCCGAGCACGAGCGGTGAGGTGGCGTCGTTGGTGCTGATGGAGAACTTCACGAGGCCCTGCGTGTTGGCGATGAAGTAGTTCGAGGTGTCGCTCAGGGGCGTGGTCGAGGTGCCCGTGTACTGCGGCAGCACGGGAGAGATCTGGCGCAGATCACCGCCGATGGTGGAGAGCACGCGGGGCGAGAGCGCGTTGGCCGTGGCCACGACCTCACCCGTCGGGCCGCTCGAGTTCCCCGCGGCGTCGAGCGCCTCGACCGAGACGTAGTAAGGCACCTGCGCCGAGAGCGCGGTGAGCCGCATGCTGGTGAGGTTGCCTACGATGACGGGCGAGGAGCCCTGCGCCGCGCCGGTGCCGTGCGTGTCGCCGGGCGAGAAGCCGTAGTTGACCTTGTAGCCGACCACCGCGTCGCCGATGAAGCCCGTGGGATCGGGCGGATCCCAGTCGAGCGTGATCGCCTGGTGGTCGCCGGTGACCTTGGTGAGCACGGGCACGTTGGGCGGGATGCTGTCGTGGCGCACGCTGATGAAGCTGCCGGCGCTTGGGTTCCTGGCCTGGTCGAGCGCGCGGATGCCGATGGTGTTGACGCTGTTGGAGGTGAGCGTGAACGGGCTCGCGAGCTGGTTGGTGCTCGCGTTGACCGTGCACGTGTACCAGCCGGTCTGGCCAGGGTTGCCGCCGAGGCACTGGTACGTGACCGGTCCTCCCAGGCTGTCGGTGACCGGCGTGACCGTGGCGGTGCCCGTGGGCGGCAGCGTGAGGTTGTTGGTCACGCCGCTCTCGATGTCGACGAAGCTCGGGTTCGAGGGCGGGTTCTGATCGAGCGCGATGTCGACGCCGATGGCCTTGGCGAGGCTGTAGTTGCCTGCGCGGTCCTTGAGCAGCACGCACACGCGCTTGCCGCCGTCGCCGCCGGGGAGGATCTGCGTCGAGCCCGCGCTGAAGGTGACGAAGGTGGGCGAGCCCGTGAACGGCGAGCCGGTGGTGGCGCTGCACGAGGTGCCCGGCGTGGTGGTGGCGAAGGCCATCTGCGTGACGTCGTCGTTGGCGGGCGGGATGACCGTGACCACGACCGCGGGGTTGGTGGTGAACACGCCGGGCGTGCTGGTGCTCGCGGGCGACGAGGTGCTGCTGGTGTTGGACGCCGAGCCGTCGCCGAGCGTGCCCGCGAGCGAGATCGAGGCGGCCTGCGGCGCCGAGGTGTCGAGCACGATGTTGCCGCTCACGCTGCCGCCCTCGACGCGCGCCTGGTTGCGGAAGCGCACGAGGACGTTCTTGTTCCCGTCGCCCGCGGGGAGCGCGATGCTGGCGGCGTTGGCGAAGGGGATGAAGCCCGCGTTGCCGGTGGTCACGCCCACGCTGTTGACGAAGATGGCCATCTCGGTGGCGCCCTGCGCGTCGATGGCGAGCGAGATCGTCTGCGGCGTGACCTTGCTGGTGGCGAGCGCGCCCGACTCGATGACCAGGCTGCCGCCGCTCGGGGGCGTCGTGCGCAGATCGATGGACTTGCTGATGAACGAGGAGGTGATGTTGCCCGCGTTGTCCTTGAGCTTGGCGTAGACGGTGTGCGTGCCGTCGCCGGTGGCCAGCGTCCACGCGAGCGGATCGGTGAAGGCCTGGAACGACGCGGTGGCGAACGAGTTGTCGTCGTTGGAGAGCTCGACGGACGCCACGCCCGTGAGATCGGTGATGGTGCCGAAGGACAGCGAGACGGCCGTGGTCGAGGTGACGGTGGTGGTGGTCGAGCCGTCCGCGAGCTTGCCGGTGATGGTGAGCGCGCCGCCCGCGGGCGCGGTGCGATCGAGGTTGATGGTGTACGTGCCGCCGGACACCGTGTTGTCGGCCGCGTCGCGCCAGGTCACGTCGAACGAGCGCAGGCCGTCGCCCGAGTTGGCGCCGCTGGTGTCGAGCGTGAGCGCAATGCCGAGCCCGGGCGTGACCGTCTGGAAGGTGGTGGGCGCGGAGAGACCCGCCTTGCCCGCGGTGGTCACGAAGCGCACCGTGTCGATGTCGCCGACCGAGACCGGCGGGATGAAGTAGACGGTGGGGCTCGCCGTCTGGCCGCTCGGGCTCAACGCGGCGGTGACGCTCGTGGGCGCGACCGTGTCGAGGATGATCGTGTTGGCCACCACGTCGCTCTCGTTGCCGGCGGCGTCGAGGAACTTCGCGTAGACGATGTACGAGCCGTCCGTGTTCGGCAGCGTGAGCGCCTCGGTCACGCTCGGGGCGCTGCCGGTGAGCGTGTCGTCCTCGCTGAACACCGTGAACGTGCTGTCGAGGCCCCAGAGCACCTTGCGCGGCGCGCCGTTGGCGCTGAGCACCACCTGCAGCGCGGGGCTCTTGGTGACGCCGTTGTGCTGGCGCGTGTCGCCGGTCTCGTTGAACGTCATCGACGGGCTGCCCGGGCCCTTCGAGTCGAGCGTGATGCTCGCGGAGGAGACGACGGACTCGTTGCCCACCGCGTCCTTGAACTGCGCGTACACGGTCTGCGCGCCCTGCGCTCCCACCAGCGTCCACGGCATGGCGGCGCTGAAGGCCTGGTAGATGGCGCCGGTGAGCGTGGGATCGTTCGAGAGCTTCACGCTGCTGATGCCCGACGCGCTCGAGGTGCCGGCGCTGAAGTCGTCGAACACGCCGCTGAAGTCGAGCACCACCGCGGGGTCGATGGTGAGCGAGTTCGACACCGAGTTGTCGGCGAGGCGGCCCGCGATCTTGTAGGCGATGGTGCTGGGCTTGGCGCCATCGAGCGTGACGCTGACGGCGATGGGCGCGCACGAGTTGCCCGCGAGATCGTTCCAGGTGACCGTGAAGGACTTGGGGCCGTTGCCGCTCGCGAGCGTGAGCGGGAGCGCGACGCCGGTGGCCGCGGGGAACGTCTGCGGCGTGGAGGGCGCGAGGCCCGAGCCGGAGACGGTGACGGTGTCCTGGCCCACGCCGGGCGGCGCGGCGATGGTGATGGCGGCGGTGCCCGCGAAGTTGGTGCTGCCCACGGCCACGACGTTGCCGAGCGTGGGCGCGGTGGCGAGCGGCGCGGTGCGATCGAGGGTCACGCTGGCGGTGGCGGTCGAGCTGCCGTTGCCTGCGGCGTCGAAGTAGCGCGCGTAGAGCGTGTGTACGCCGTCGGCGCTCCCCAAGATGAACGAGAACGGCGGCGTGCCCGGGAGCGTGTACGTGGTGCTGCTGCCCGCGGGGAAGGTCGGATCCTCCGACACCACCGCGCGCGTGGGAGCGCCGCCGGCGGAGAGGCCCAAGCTGACCGTGCGGCTCTTGGTGTAGCCGTTCTCGTTGCCGTCGCCCTCGAGGATGGTGAGCGTGGGGCTCGTCGGTGCCTGCGTGTCGACGGTGATGGTCCCGGTCACGATCCCGGAGACGTTGCCGGCCTTGTCCATGAACTTCGCCGAGACCGTCTTCGCGCCGTCGCCGGCGGTCAGGGTCCACGGCACGGCGGCCGAGCCGGAGAACGTCTGGAACACGAAGGTCGCGCCGTCGTTGGCGATGGCCATCTGCGCGAGGCCCGAGAGCGCGTCCGACTGACTGGAGAAGTCGAGGGTGACCACGGGCGTGACGCTGACGCTGGTGCTGGCGGTGCCATCGCCGAGCGCGCCCTTGACGAGGAAGTTCACGGCCGCCGGCGCGGCGGTGTCGAGCGTGGTGGTGGTGGCCGCGAGCGTGGTCGTGTTGTCGGCGAGGTCGCGGTAGGTGACCGTGAGCGTCTTCACCGCCTGCGCCGAGGTGAGCGTGACCGCGATGGGCGTGCCCGCGGGCGCGCTGACGAAGCCGCTCGGCGCCGTGACGCCGGTGGTGCCGCCGGTGGCCACCGACAGCTCGTCCTGGCCCGCGCTCGGCGGCGTGATCGCGATCGACGTGGAGTTGGTGAAGCCGTTGGAGGGCGTGAGCGTCACCGCCTGCGCGAGCGGGGCGACGGTGTCGAGCGTCACCGAGGCCGAGGCGAGGTCGCTGGCGTTGCCCGCCGAGTCGTAGAAGCGCCCCCAGAGCGTGTGCAGTCCCTGCGTGTTCGCGAGCGTGAAGACAAGTCCGCTCGTGCCGTGCGTGAGATCGTACGTGGTCGCCGACGAGAGCGACGGGTTCTCCGAGACCTTCGCGGTCACCGCCGCGGGCGAGCCGGAGGAGCCCAGGGTCAACAGCACGTCGCGGTTGTTGGTGTAGCCGTTCGTCGGCCGCGAGTCCTGCTCGGTGATCGCGATCGTCGGCGCGCTCGGCGGCGTGGAGTCGAGCGTGATGTTGCCCGAGACCACCAGGCTCTCGTTGCCCGCCGGATCCGCGAACTGCGCGTACACCGTCTTCGCGCCGTCGCCCGGCAGCAGGAACCAGGTCACCGTGCTGGTGAACGGCTGGTACTGCGCGCCCACGAAGCCGGAGTCGTTGGCGAGGCGCACCAGCAGGTTCTGCGAGCTCGTCCCCGCGTTGGCGTCGGTGGCGCTCAGCGTCGCGGTGACCACCGGCGAGGTGGAGAGGCCGCTGCCGCTCCCAGAGCCCGTCAGGAGAATGGACGCGTTCTGCGGCGCCTTGGTGTCCAGCGCGATCTGCACCGGCGTGATCGCGCCGAGGTTGTTCGCGCGATCGACGAGCCGCATGTACACGGTCTTGAGCCCGTCGGTGGCGGGCGCGTCCAGCGTCCACGTCTGCACCAGGTTGAACGGCAGCGTCTGCGGCGCGCTGAAGTCGGAGAAGTTCGAGATCTGCATCTGGCCGATGCCGCTGACCGACTCGCCCGCCGCCACCGGAAGATCCTGCGCGCTCGTCACCGAGAGCGTGACGATGCCGCCGCTCGCGTTCGTGTACGCGCCCCCGGTGTTGATCACGAACTGCGGCGCCTCGGGCGGCTTGCGATCGAGCGTCACCGAGCCGACCGCGGGATCGCTCACGTTGGCCTGCGCGTCGACGAAGACCACGTACACGTCGTGCGCGTCGTCGGTGTCGGTGAGCGTGAAGGTCACGTCGCTCCCCGAGGTGAAGGCGTGCGGCGTGCTGGTGGTCACGTCGCCGAGCGCGGGATCGCTGAAGGTCTGGTCCTCGCTGGCGCGGTAGCCGATGGCGTTGCTGGCCGAGAGCGCGAGGTGGATGGTGCGCGACTGCGTGTACGGCGCCTCGCGGATGGTGAGCGCGCCTCCCTGCCGTGTGAGCGTGATGAGCGAGACCTGGGTGGCGGCGTCCGCGACCACGTGCACGCCGTCGACGGCCTGGCGCGAGTAGCTGTCGCGGCGCGCGGACACTTCGTAGACGCCGGGCACCAGCGCGTCG
>JAFEBC010000180.1 GCA_018266095.1 Deltaproteobacteria bacterium | reverse complement strand
AGGCGCGAGGTTCGGGGGCACGAGCAGCGTGAAGAACCCGTTGCTTCCCGCCGACGCCGAGGTCAGGCCGGGGATGCCCGAGATGGCGAGCTTGGCGCCCTCGATGCCCTTGCCCTTCTCGAGTGCGATGACGTTGTCCATCAGGCTGCGCCACGACGACTGCCCCGGCTTGGGGAGCGGCGGCGGCTTGCCCTCGAGGACGCGGCCGTAGACCTTGCCGCCGTGCGGCCCGGCCCAGCCCGAGTAGAGCGCGACGGTGGCGCTGTCGGCGAAGGCGGGTGCGGAGAGCGAGAGGGCGAGCGTCAGCACGACGACGGGGAGGGCGAGGAGGGCGCGGCGCAGATGGTTCATGATTGAACTGTTGCAAATCGGCGCGGCCCTGGCCAGTCGGACATGTGACCGTGCGCCTGGCTGAAAGCGCAGTGGATCCAAGCCCGTGGCGAGGTCGACTCGCGCGCACCCGCAGCCGTTTGACTGCGACCGTCTTGTTTTGTACAGACCTTCGGTCGGGACGAACGTCGCCAGCCAGCGTCTCACGAATGGGGGCAGCTCTTGCGTAGTCCGCGCGTGTTGGCCGTCGCCCTGAGCTCCTTCCTCGCGCTGCCCGCGCTCGCGGAGACGCGATCGGCGCAGATCTATCCCCTCCCGTCGGAGGGCCTGCTCGACTCCGAGGTGAAGGACCTCGGCGCGGCCTTGCAGGCGGGCCTCTTGCGGCAGGAGCGCACCGGCAACGAGCTGACCTCTGGCGCCGATGAGCTGCTCGCGCCTTCGTGCGGGCCGGCTCGGAGCGCGACGGTGGCCTGCCTGGCTGGGCTCGCGGGCAAGGGCGTGGTGCTGCGCGCGCTCGTCAAGAAGACATCCTCGGGGTACGCGCTCGCCATCACCGCTGTCGACGCGCGGGGCGAGGTCTTCGGGCCCGTGCAGGCCAGGGTCGACGCGATGATGCTGGCCATCCGCGGCATCTCGGAGGCGATGGAGGAGCTGGGCGCCCGGGTGGCGAACCACCAGAGCGCGCGCGCGTTGGCCAGCGCTCCCGCGACGCCCAAGCCCTCGCCGCCCGCTCAAGCGGTCCCTGATCCGACGGTCGCTCCCGCGGCGCCGGCGCGCGCCCCCCTCGCGGCCACGTCTGCGGCCCCCGACGTCCCGGGTGCGTGGATGGAGCCGGCGGGCAAGTGGACGGCCGCTGGCGGCGGCGCGCTCCTCGTGGCTGGCGGCGTGTTCGGGTTCCTCGCCAAGAGCCTCAACGACTCGCTCACCGACAAGTACTCGAGCCACACCCTGGCCGCCTCGGACGCGTCGTCGTACGGCAGGGTCGGGGCGTTCTCGACCACGGCCAACGTGCTCTTCGTCGCCGGAGGCGTCGCGGCGCTGACCGGCCTCTTCATCTGGGCCGGCGCGCCCGATGAGCCCCGGCCCGCGTGGACACGGCGCTAGCGATGCGCACCGTCCTCCTTCTCTGTGTGGCGGCGGCCCTGGTGGCCTGCGACTACGCGCCGCCCGGCCAGTGCGTGAACGACAGCGGGTGCCCGTCGGGCCTCTCGTGCAAGAGCGGCGTCTGCGTCGGCTGCGCGGGCGACGGCGACTGCGCCTCGTATCAGTCGTGCTCGGCCGCCCACGTCTGCCAGAACGCGCCGGGCCGGTGCAGCCGCGTGGCGGACTGCCAGAACTGGGAGCTCTGCGACGACACCAACCACTGCGTCCTGGCGCCGGGCGCCTGCGCCACCCAGGCCGACTGTCACGCCTGGGAGGACTGCTCGAGCCACGCCTGCACGCTGCAGTTCAACCGCTGCAACGCCGGCGCGGACTGCCTCTTGGGCCTGGACTGCGACCTCACCTCCAACACCTGCGCGCCGAGCGAGTCCTCCAGCGACGTCCTGCTCTGGGGCTCACTCACCGACGTCGCGTACGGCTACCTCGCGCTCTGCCGGCCCTCGCTCGCGACCAGCTATTCGGTGGGCTGGGCCGAGTTCGACTCCATCGGCGTCCTCACGGCGCGCGGGTTCCTCTACCAGGACGTCCAGGGCAACATCCGCGCGTACGAGCCCGATCCCTTCGACCTGCCGGGCAACATCCCGTACGCGCGCGATCCCGACAAGAACGACCCGATCCTGCTGGCCAAGCCGTGCGCGAACGTGGACACGCTCTCGTGGGTTCCGCAGGAGGGGACGGGCGCGATCGCGTACACGTGCGGCAGCAACCAATGGCTCTCCGAGAGCGGCGCGACGGTCCTCGCGGGCGAGACGCTCCTGGCTTGGCAGGCGAACGGCAACAAGCTCGTCATCGACCAGTTCGCCAACTTCACCTTCGAGCAGACCGGCTCGCGGCGGGTGGTCGCGCCCGTGTCCAGCCGCTGGGCGGTGCACTCGCACGGGAGCGGCTTCTGGCTCGCGGCCATCGGCGGTGAGTCGGCCACCCGCTACGACGTCCAGGCCTCCGGGACGGACACGCAGCCCTACCCGAGCTTGCCGGCCTCGCCCTCCGGCCTGTCGACGAGCGGCATCGTCGAGTTCCACAACTCGTGGCGCATGGACGGCCTGGGCGTCCTCTATCAGACGGCCCACGGGAGCTCGAGCGACGCCGGCTACATCGTCCAGCGGGTCGTCGGCGCGCAGTCGACGATCGTCTACGACGGCTCGCAGAACCCGCCCGACGGCAAGCACGCGCGCCTCAAGCAGCTCGCGGGCCTGGTGAGCGGACCCTGAACCTCAGGGCGTCAGCCGCTCCATCATGCGCGGGAACGGAATCGTCTCGCGCACGTGGTGCAGCCCGCAGATCCAGCTCACCGTGCGCTCCACGCCGAGCCCGAAGCCCGCGTGCGGAACCGAGCCGTACTTGCGCAGGTCCAGGTACCAGCCGAACGCCTCCATCGGCAGGTTGTGGTGCTCGATGGCCGCCTTCAGCGTCGCGTAGTCCTCCTCGCGCTGGCCGCCGCCGATGATCTCGCCGTAGCCCTCGGGGGCGAGCACGTCCACGCCCAGCGCCACCTTCGGGTCGTTCGGGTCCTTCTTGAAGTAGAAGGCCTTCATCTCGCTCGGGTAGCGGTGCACCATCACCGGGCGGTCGAACTGCTTGCAGAGGATGGTCTCCTCGTCGCCGCCGAGGTCGTCGCCCCACTGGATGGCGTGGCCGGTCTTCTGGATATACTCAATGGCTTCCGTGTACGTGATGCGCGGGAAGGGCTTCTGCACCTTCTTGAGCGCCTCGACGTCGCGCTCGAGCACCGTCTT
>JAFEBC010000017.1 GCA_018266095.1 Deltaproteobacteria bacterium | reverse complement strand
TGGCGACAGGCCCTGGATGCAGGCAGCGTGCTCGCGTTCGGGAGCGACTTTCCCGTGGAGCCGCCCGATCCGCGTCTCGGCTTGTGGGCCGCCACCGCGCGCACGCCGAACGGCACGCACACGCCTTGGATGCCGGAGCAGGCGCTCTCGCTCGAGGAGACCTTGCGCGCGTTCACCTGGGGCGCGGCCTTCGCCGAGCGGCGCGAGCAGCGTCGCGGGCTCATCCGCGCGGGCCACGATGCGGATCTGACGATCTTCGCCACCGATCCTGCCGCCCTCGCGCCCGAGGCGCTGCGCACGATCGACGTCATCGGCAGCGTGGTCGCCGGCCACTTCGCGCAGACCCCGTGAGGCGCCCGCCGCGCTCGACGACGAGATCCCGCCCACACTTACACACCCGGGACATTCCGCAACGATCCGGGCCGCTTTGTGTCTGCGCACATCCTCCTCAAGTTCTTCCGTCGGATGCCGATCACTGATGCAGGGAAGCTCCCGCTCTGCGCACTCTTTGGAGCTGAAGGGATCGAGCGATGCCGCAACTGCCGGACGAGCTCCAGCGCGCGCTTGTGGCATGCCGCAACCTCCCCACGATCCCGGGCGTCGTGCTCGAGATCCTGGAGGTGGCGCGCTCGCCCAAGGCCGGCCTGCCCGACGTCGCCAGGCTCTTGAGCAAGGATCCCGCCCTGAGCGCGCGCCTCTTGCGCGTGGCCTCGAGCGCCGCCTATGCCGCGCAGGAGCCGGTGACCACCGTCGATCGCGCGGTGAGCCGCCTGGGCATGAACGCCACCTTGTGCGTCGCGCTCTCGTTCTCGATGGCGCAGAACACCTCCGCGTCAACCGAGGGCTTCGAGGTCTCGCGCTACTGGCGCCGCTCCGTGATCACGGCCGTCTGCGCGCGCACCATCGGCTCGCACGTGTCCTCGTGCCCGCCCACCGAGCTCTTCATCGCCGGCCTCTTGCAGGACATCGGCATGCTGGCCATGCACACGGCCATGGGCGAGTCGTACGGCGCGCTGTGCAAGGAGTCCGGCGGCTCGCACGCACGGCTGCACGAGATCGAGCGCGCGAAGTTTGGCGCCGATCACTCGCTGGTCGGCGCGTGGATGCTCGAGCGCTGGCGCATCTCCGACCGCCTCATGCGCGCGGTGCTCTTCAGCCACGACGCGAAGACCGAAGCCGATCCGCACGGGCTCTTGCGCGCCACGCGCTGGGCCGGGGCGCTCGCGGACGTGTTCTGCGCCGACAAGCAGACTGGCGCCGACGCCTGCCAGCGCGTGCTCGCCGAGGGCCTGAAGCCCGACGAGCTCAACAAGGTGCTCGCGCGCGTGGCCGACGATCTGCCGGTCGAGACGCGCGTGTTGCAGCAGGAGCTGCCGCAGGAGCACGCGAGCGCGCTGCAGGAGCAAGCCAAGGATGCGCTGCTCGAGCTCTCGCTCTCAGTGGAGGCGCGCGCGCGGGACGCAGAGGTCCGCGCCCACGTCGACTCGCTCACGGGCGTGTTCAACCGCGCCTACCTCGCCGGCCAGCTCGAGACGCTCTTCTCGCAGGCGCAGAAGGAGGCGCAGCCGCTCACGCTCCTCTTCGTCGACGTGGACCACTTCAAGAAGGTCAACGACCAGCACGGCCACCTCGCGGGCGACGCGGTGCTGCAGGGCGTGGCGCAGACGCTGCACAACGCGCTGCGCGGCGCAGACGTCGTGGCCCGCTACGGCGGCGAGGAGTTCGTGCTCCTGCTCCCGCGCACCGGCCAGCAGGAGGGCCTGCGCGTGGCCGAGCGCGTGCGCAAGGATCTCGAGCAGCAGAAGCACCAGGTGCAAGAGCAGGTCTTCAAGGTCACCGCCTCCATCGGCCTCGCGACCTTCGAGGACGGCAACTTCGCCTCCGCCGACGCCCTCATGGGCGCCGCCGACCAGTGCGTCTACGCGGCCAAGCGCGCGGGGCGCAACCGCGTGCAGTCGCACCTCGAGCAGGACAAGCTGCGCCGCGCGGCCCTGTCACGTCGGCCCATGTTCGCGAAGTGAGTTCTGCTATGTTGCGCGCGTGACCAACGTCGCGCCGCCGCGGGAGAACTGTCCCGACGTCGAAGACTGCTTCTCCGACGCCTCGGAGATCGGACGCATCTGCACCTTCGGGCCCATCTGCGGCACGTGCGTCGTCTATCGCCCGCGCGAGCTGGAGCGCGGCCTCCTGCTCGGCACCTGCCGCGTGCGCACCGATCGCGGCGACTTCCCCTGCACCGCGCCCATCTGCGACGCGTACGTCCCCCGCGCCGGCGCGCCCGACGCCAAGGGCCGCCCCACGCAGGACGGGCAGGCCATGGTGCAACTGCAGAAGGCCGCGCGCACCTCGTCGAGCACGCCGCGCGAGCGCACCTCGCACGCACCCGTTCCCAAGCCGCGCATCCCGGACGGCCCCGTAGGAGTGCTGGAGATGAACCGCGAAGAGCTCAAGGCCCTGATCCGCGAGGCGATGGACGAGGAGCGCGGCAACACCAGCGCCATCCTCGCGCCCAAGTGGGAGGGCGGCACCGTCGTCTTGAAGCCGCACGATCCGAACATGCAGCCGCGCGAACTGCCGCTGGATCAACTGCTCCACAAGGTGGTGATGATCCGCGACCGCCTGCGCGTCCTGGAGCAGAAGATCAACGGCCAGGACAAGCTGACCGACGCCGAGAAGGTCGATCTGCAGTCGTACATCACGGCCGCGTACGGCTCGCTGACCACGTTCAACGTGCTCTTCAAGGACCCGAAGGAAGACGGCTTCGTCGGCGCGGGCGGCAAGTAGCCTTGGATGGCGCCAACGACGACCGCGAGCTCGCCCCCGACATCGGCTCGCCGCTGCCGACGAGGCACTCCTCGTTGTTCATCGCGCTGCACTGGGCGACGGCCGTGCTGGCGCTCCTGCTCGTGAGCACGGGGCTGACCATGTCGCGGCTCCCGGGCGCGGACCCGCAGCGGCTCTGGTACACGCGCTTCCACCTGTTCGCCGGCCTCATCATGGGCGCGGTCGTGCTCACGCGCTTGTTCAGCCTCATCTCGCG
>JAFEBC010000179.1 GCA_018266095.1 Deltaproteobacteria bacterium | reverse complement strand
CTTGCTTGACCCACGGCCCCGCGAGCAGCGCGAAGGACCGATGGCTGTCCACGTGGTCACCCGCGCCCGAGGGGTCGTCCTCGGTGATGAGCACCAGCATGTCGTCCCAGAAGGGCGACTGCGACAGCTTCTCGAGCAGCAGGCCCGTCGCGCGATCGTTGTCGGCCACCATGTAGTCGGGCGCGGGCATCCCCGCCTGCGCGCCGAAGGTGTGGTCGTACTGCAGCGCGATGAACGTGAACGGCTCGAGCTTGCCCGCGTCGAGCGCCGCCAGGAAGACCTTGAGCTTCTCGGTGTCGGGCCGCGCCAGATAGTTCTGCGGTGTGTTCACGTAGTTCAGGTCGATGTGCCGCGAGAGGTCCCCGCCGATGCCGACGAACTCGCCGTACGAGCGGTACGGCACCCCGCCCCGCGCGAGCGCGTCCCAGATGAAGCCTGCCCGCGGACTGTCGAGCCCCCCGAGGCCGCCCTGCGGCAACACGCCCGTCTTGATGTTCGCGCCCCAGGCCTCGGGCCACACGCGCTGGAAGTAGTCCGTCGTCACCTCGGCCGTGTTCCAGAAGTGGCCCTCCAGCGACTGCTCGCTCTCCGCGTAGAAGTTGTCGAGCAGGCAGTACTCGCGCGCGAGCTTGTGTTGGTTCGGCGTGTAGAGCTCGCCGAACATCAGATAGGCCGCGCTCGCCTCGGAATCCGGGAAGTCGCCGAAGACGCTGTCGAAGGTCTTGTTCTCCTTGAGCACGTAGACGACGTGCCCGATCTTGGAGAGCGCCGGATCGCCGCCCCGCTGCGCCGGCAGGGGCCCGATGCGCCCACAGCGCGGGTCAGGCGGCTGCCACTCCTCCTCGGGGAGCGCGTTCAGGAAGGCCACCTGCTCCGTCGCCGCGGCCAGCGCTTCGCCGCTCGGGATCGCGATGCGCTCGAGCGAGCCGCGCGCCAGATCCGAGTTGTCTCCCGTAGACGCCGCCGCCTCGGGCCGCGTGCCGGCGCCCTCGGAGTTCACGACATAGAGGTGCGCGCCGTCCTTGGAGAGCTTCACGTCCATGGGCCGGAAGCCCGTCGGCAGCGCGCCGCGCAGGGCGCCCGTGGCCGCGTCGAGCACCAGCACGGCGTCCAGCATCATCGATGTCACGTAGAGCGTCCCGCCGTCGGGGCTGATGGCGAGGGCCGTGGGCGCGACCGCGAGCTCACTCGCGCCCGGCTGCAGCGCGCGGAGCCACGGCGGCCGCGGCGCGGTCAGCACCAGCGGCTCGAGCGGCGCGTCGTTCACCAGATCGTAGCGATCGATGAGGTCGTCGTCCGAGGCCGCGATGAACAGCGTGCCGCCGTCCGGCGACACCGCCAGCGCCGACGGGTTCTTGTGCGCCACGACCACCCCCAGCGGCGCCAGCGCGTCCACGCCCAGCACCTTGACGCGGAAGAAGCCCTTCGTGTCCGGGCCCTCATTGGCCGCGAAGAGCCGCCCGCCGCCCACCGCGAGCGCGATGGGGAACGTGCCGTCGGAGGTGGTCCTGGCCACGAGCGCGCCCGAGGCCGTGTCGTAGAGGTGGATCTCATTGGAGATCGCCAGCGCCACCGCCACGCGCGCGCCGTCCGCGAGCAGCACGAGGTCGCTCGGGTGATGCCCCTGCAGCGCGATCGAGCGCGCGACCTGCCAGGTGCCGTCGTCCTGCTGCGCGAACACGTCGATCGCGTCCGTACCCGCGTTCGCGGCGTACAGCGTCTTGCCATCGGCCGCGAACTGCACGCCGCGCAGATAGCCCGCGTAGCCCTCCGCCGAGGGCGCCTTGAGCCAGGCCTTGCGCGCGAGCGGCGCGGTGGTGCCGATGCTGATCGACCGCACGTTGACGCCGAAGTCCGTCGTGGCGAACCACGATTCGTCCGGCGAGAGCGCCACCGCCATCGGATTCTGCCCGCCGCCCCCGCGCCCCGGATCGCCGAGCGAGAGCTGCTCGCCCATCGGCAGGAGCCCGCGCCCATTCGGCAGCCGCACCACCCCGCTCGTGGCGTTCCCGATGCCGACGCGCGAGAGCGCCCACTGCCCCGGCGACATCGCGCAGACCGGCGCGGCGGCCGGGGCCCGCGCGCAGGCAATTGCAAGAACGACGAAACAGCAAATTGCCTCAACGCGGAGGCGCGGAGGCGCGGAGGTCGTCTTGATCTGATGGAAGTTGCGGTTCATGCAAACGCCCGGCTAGCGCAAAGCCCAAACCCTCCGCGTCTCCGTGCCTCCGCGTTGAAGTTGTTGCTCTTGCTTCTTCCCTTGCGGGAACCGCAACGCTCGCGTCACTTCGCCTGCACCAGCGCCGCGTGCTCCGGGCACTGCACCGCGATGCCGATCTTCCCCTTGTGCTTGTTGGCCGCCATCAGCGCGTGCGCCTCGGCCGTCTTCTCGAAGGGGAACACCTGGTCGAGCACGGCCTTGATCTTCCCCTCGTGCACGAGCTGGTTCGCGCGCTCGGCCTGGTACGCGTTGGCGAAGTGCGAGCCCAGGATTTGCTTCTGCCGCATCCACAGGTGCCGCACGTCGAACTCGAGGTTGAACCCGGTGGTCGCGCCGCAGATGACGATCTTGCCGAAGCGCTTGGCCAGGAACACGCTCGTCCCGAACGTCTGCTGGCCCACGTGCTCGAAGACCACGTCCACGTCCTTGCCGCCCGTGAGCTCGCGCAGCCGCTTGCCGAAGCGCTTCACCTCTTCATTGCGCTTCTTCATCCGCTCCGGCGTCTCCGGCGGCTTGTAGGCGAGGTCGTACTCGTTGCGATCGATGACCATCGTCGCGCCCAGCGATTGCACGAGCTCCGTCTTGTCCTTGCCGCCGACGATGGCGATGGGGTTCGCGCCCAGCATCTTGCAGATCTGCAGCGCGAACACTCCCAGGCCGCCCGCCGCGCCCCACACGAGCACGTTGTCGCCGGCCGTGACCTCGGCCTGGTGCACGAGCATGCGATACGCGGTGAAGTACGTGAGCCCGTAGCTCGCGGCCTCGAGCCAGCCGAGCGCCTTCGGCTTCTTCAAGAGCTGCTGCGCCTGCACCTTCGTGAACTGCGCGAAGCTGCCCCACGAGGTCTCGTAGCCCCAGATCTTCTGCTCGCTGCAGGCCATCGGATCAAGCCCGTTGCACTCGGGGCATTGGCCGCACGACTGGTTGCAGTGGATGACCACCTCGTCGCCGAGCTTCCAGCGCTTGACGCCCTCGCCCACCTTCCAGACGATGCCCGACGCGTCCGAGCCCGCGATGTGCATGGGCTCGCTGTGCATCTTGAACACGCTGACGGGCTTGCCCATCGCGGCCCAGACGCCGTTGAAGTTCACGCCCGCGGCCATGGTGAGCACGAGCACCTCATTCGGCCCGACCGGCGGCAGGTCGACCTCCTCGATCTTCATCGCCGTCGACGGATCGCCCTCGCGCCCCGGCCGGATGGTGCACGCGAGCATCTTCTTCGGGAGGAGTCCGAGTTCAGCCGGGACGGTGCCGAGCGGGAGCGTGTCGGGCATG
>JAFEBC010000178.1 GCA_018266095.1 Deltaproteobacteria bacterium | reverse complement strand
CGGCGGTTCGACCAGCGGCACGGGCTCGACCACCAGACCTCAGGCCACCGGACCCTCAGCGCTCCCCGCGGGCTATGTCGCCTCCAAGAAGAGCGACAGCGCGCTCTCGGCCGGCTTCATCATCGACGGCAAGGCCTGGTTCTTCCGCGGCACCAAGTGCTTCCGCTTCGACGCCGCGACCAGCAAGCTCGACGCCGGCTTCCCGCAGGACACGGCCTCCGCGTGGCCCGGCGTGTTCGACGGCCGCATCGACGCGGCGGTGCGCGCGGGCGACAACATCTACTTCTTCAACGGCAACAGCTACGCCAAGTGGGACGTGCCCACGAACCGCCTCATCAACATCAAGCGCATCCAGCACAACTGGACCTTCCTCTTCGAGGAGACCGGCGTGGACGCGGGCATGTCGTACGGCGGCAAGCTGTGGTTCTTCGAGGGCAACGGCATCGCGAGCTGGGATCTGGCGAGCGACAAGATCGACGAGCACTTCCCGGCCGCGACCTCCAACGTGTTCCCCGGCTTGCCCGACGCGTTCAAGAGCGTCGACGCGGCGTTCGTGTGGCCCGACGGCAACGTGTACTTCGTGCGCGGGAGCCAGGCGGTCAGCTACGACGCGGGGACCAAGAAGAAGAACGGCGGTCCGTTCGCGCTCGGGAGCAAGTGGAAGGGGCTGTAGGAGCGCTTGAGGGGAGTCGCGTCCACGAGATCCGAGGTCGTGTAACGTGTCGCGAAGGGGGACGCGACATGGGTGGTTTCTACACCAGCCTGCACCTGCGCTTGTCAGAGGGAACCGGTTCCGACGGCCTCGGGCGCGCGGTGCGCGAGGTGGTCACAGCCGGAGGTGAGTGGTCGCCGCACGAGGGCGGTGGTGAGCCGGATCTCGTGTTGCTCCTCAGCGAGCCGCGCGAGGGGCACCCTTGGGTCACCCTCTTCGACGAAAGGTTGGACCAGGATGACGCGTCGCTCGATGCCTTCGCTGCTCAGCTCACGCGCGCGCTCGGCACCTGGTCGGTCGGCGTGCTCATCCACGACAGCGACGTCATCGTCCTGCGCCTTCACCACCAGGGCGCCCTCGTCGACGTGTTCAACAGTCGCCCCGACTGCTTCGGCCGGGTGACGTCGAAGGAGGCACGCGAGCAGGGGGGTCGTGCGCAACATTGGAAGCCGCTGCTCGCTGAAGGAACCAAGGTCGCGGACTTGCGCGCTTGGATGAAGAGCGCGGAGCGGTTCACGGTGGCCGAGGAAGCGGCCGAGAAGGTGTCGCCACTCTTGGGCCTGGAACCGCGCCTGGTGCTGAACAGCTTCAAGTACCTGCACGAGGACGAACCAGAGCAGCGAGTGGCCTTGGCGAAGATGACACGCCTCGCATTCAGGCGTGTGCCGAAGGTGCAGCAGGGCTCGCCGGCGCGGATGGTCACCGAGGAGAAAGGGCGGCGGAGCGATGCCTACAACGAGAGCGCCGACGGCGAGCGGGCCGTGGGAGAGACGTTCTGGTCTCAGGTGTCCTTCCAGGTGGCCGACGGCCGCTGTCTGAGCGAGGGTTTCCGCGTGGAGCTGACCGGTTCCGCGCTCGAGGCCGGCATCGTGGTGCCGCATCGGAATGTACGAACGCTGAGCGTGCAGGTCTTCTGGAAGGGAGGCATCAAGACGAGCGAGGCCCCTTGGAGCGAGGTGGAGCCAGGCAAGCGCTGGAGGGCGCAGTTCAAGCGCGGAGCGATCCCGGCACCCAAGGCTGCGCTCGTCGAGAAGTACAAGCTTCCGGACGACGGGATGATGTGTTCCTTCCAGGTCAACGCATCTCTGGCGACGAGCGGGGCGGGCGCGTTGAAGCTTTGCATGATCCCCGACGAGAACACCGAGGGGTCAGCGTCTGTGCACTACGCGCTCTCTGTCGTGCCGCTGCCGCAGTCGCCTTTTCCGCGCAAGGGCCCGATCAAGCCACGCGGGTGGGCGCCATTCCTGCATCTGCACCGCAAGCGCATCGCCGCTGCGACGCTCTATCTGCGGCCAAGCGCTGCGCCTCCTGGGCTGGTGGCTTCGGTCGCGGCACGTTGGGCCGCGTTCACCCAGCCTTCGGCAGAGCCCGCGCCGTGGACGTTCATCGGTGACGTGGTCGCAGAGCGGGTGGTCCCCGGGCCGGGTTTGTCCCACCTTCCAGGTTGGAGCGAGTTCGCCGGCAAGTTGGGCTCAGGCTCGGCGATCGTGCGCCGCGGTGGCCTTCAGGCCGCACCGCCCGCGAGCATCGGTTCGAGGCTGGCGCCCCGCAGCGACGGAATCAGTTCGTTTCTCCTGAACGACGGCGTGGCGCTCTTCGGCCTCTGGCACTACTTCGAGGGCGCGAGCCCTTCAATCCAGGAGCGAGGCGCCGCTCTACTCGATGAACTGGTCAACGAACTCGCGTCCGCCGTCGAGCTTCAGCAGGCCTTCATCACGCGCTGGGATTGGGCTCCGATCTCCACTTCCGCCACGCCCTACGAGCAAGTCGCCGATTTCAGGGCGAGCACGACGCGCCCCTATGCCTCGGTGGACCTGCGTGCGGTCAGCGAGCAGATGTGGCTCGGGCCAGGTCTGGCCGCGCGCGTGGACCTCGAGAACCTGCGCGCGATGGCTGACGTGCGGCCTGTCGGAGCCAACTTCGAGGTTCGTCTTCATCCAGGGCGAGGCATCGAAGAGCTCGAGGTGGCGCTGCTCCCCATCCTCCCTGCCCGTGAGCGGTTCGACCCGAATCAAGAGCCGCGCTGACCGAAATCATGCGAGTTCGTTTCGCGTCCACCCGCCCGATGGCAGCGCGCCGCGGAACGCGCCCTGCTGCGCTGTAGGACAGAGTGGGTGCCGCACTCCGTTGTGCGACCCCCGCGACGGTCCTAGGTTCGTTCACTCGAAGCGCACACCTCTGCGCGTCAAGGGTGGGCCGTGGCGTTCCGCTGGAAGATCTTCCTCGTGCTCGGCGCGATCGGGCTCCTGCCCTTGCTCGTGCTTGGCTGGCTGTCGGTCGCGGTCAACCGCGGCGAGCTGGAGAAGACGGTGGGCGCGGCGCACGAGGCGACGGCGCTGGCCACGGCGCGCGCGTGCGAGAGCTGGATCGCGCAGAGCGTGGAGATCCTGCAGACGGCGCTGGCGTCGATCCCGTTCGACCAACTGAGCCTCTCGGAGACCGCGAGCGTGTTGCGGATCCCGTACCGGCAGCTCGCGGCGGCCGATGCGATGGCCATCCTCGATGAGCGCGGGAACGCGCTGGTGCCACCCATCTCGGACCCAAAGCCGCACGCGCCGGCGCTCAAGCCCGAGGATCTGGACACGTTCGGCAAGCACATCCCGCTCGCCTACGCGCTGGCGGCGGGCACGGCCATCGGACCGCCGTACCGAACGAGCTCGGGGGTGCCGCACCTCGCGGTCGCGCTGCGGCTGGGCAAGCCGGGCGCGGACTCGAAGGCGCCGGTGCGCGTGGTGGTGGCGCAGCTCTCGCTCCAGCGCATCGAGGATCAGCTCGCGGAGGTCGCGCGCGAGGGCTCGGTGGCGTATCTCATCGATCGCGACGGCGCGGTGGTGGCGGGCAAGCCGGACGCCTCGACGGAGGGCACGCAGTGGCTCTACGCGCACGCGCCCGTGGGCGATCTCGGCTGGACCGTGGTGGTGGCGCAGCCCTCGGCGCTGGCCCTGCGTCCGGCCGAGCGGGTGAAGCAGTACACGCTCTTCTGGGCGGGCGTGACGCTGGTGCTGGTGCTGCTCCTGGGCGCGCTCCTCGGGCGCAGCCTGAGCGAACCCATCCGCAAGCTCTCGGTGGCCGCGGCCGCGCTGACGGAGGGCCGCTACGACGAGCCCGTGCCCGTCGAGAGCGCCGGGAGCAAGGACGAGCTGGGTCAGTTCGCGCAGGCCTTCAACCACATGGCCGGCGAGGTGCGGCGGCGCGACGAGGAGATCCGCAAGTGGAACGCGGAGCTGCAGCAGCGCGTGGACAAGGCCACGGCGGATCTGAAGGAGGCCTCGGATCAGATCCTGCGCACGCGGCGGCTGGCGGCGCTGGGCTCGATGGCGGCGGGCGTGGCGCACGAGCTGAACAATCCGCTCACGGCGCTCACGGGGACCGCGTTCCTCTTGCGCAAGCAGCTCGGGCCCTCGTCGCCGCAGGACGCGCTCTTGCAGATCATGGTCGAGCAGTCGGCGCGCGTGGCCAAGATCGGCGCGGATCTGCGGCAGTTCGCGGACACCGAGCGCAACCAGGCGGGGCGCAGGTTCCAGCTCGCGGCGCCGGTGCAGGCGGCGCTGGAGGCGCAGAAGGCGGACCTCACTGGCCACAAGATCGAGCTGGAGACGGCCATCGCCGAGAAGCTGCCCGAGGCGCAGGGCGATCCGCAGCAACTGCAGCAGGTGGTGATGCACCTCGTGCGCAACGCCATCCAGGCCATGCCCGAGGGCGGGCGGCTCACGGTCCGGCTCGATCACGTGAACCACGAGGCGCTCAAGCTCACCGTCAGCGACACGGGCCGCGGCATTCCCGAGACGCTGCGCGAGCGCATCTTCGATCCCTTCTTCACCACCAAGGACGGCAACAAGACGGGCGTGGGCCTGGGGCTCTCGATCGCGCACACGGTCGTGCTCGCGCACCACGGGAAGCTGATGGTGGACAGCCCGGCGGGGCAGGGCGCGACGTTCACCGTGATCCTTCCTGCGGCGGCGGCGTCGGCGCATCTCACCTGATGGAGCGAGCATGAGCGACACCCGTGATCCCGCGCACGACGGCGCCATCCAAGAGGAGGCGACGCTGCTCGTGCCCGCGCTCCTGCACGAGCTGCGGCATCCGCTGATGGGCATCAAGGGCGGGCTCGAGCTCGTGGCGCGGCACGCGGGCAGCGCGGTGTCGAAGAGCCCCGAGTGGGATCTGGTGGTGCAGCAGGTGGCGCGGCTCGAGGAGCTCTTGGCGAGCTACGACGAGCTGCTCTCGCCGGGGAAGGCGCACCCGGGCGCGTTTCGCGTGGACGAGGTGGTGCGGCGCGCGCTGGAGCTGCTCGCGTTCCGCTTGCGGCGCCTGGGGCCGCGCTTCTCGTACGAGACCGCGCAGGGCCAGCCGTGGGGCTGGGGCACGCCCAACGCGCTGCTGCACGCGGTGACGAACCTGATGCACAACGCGAACGACGCCATTGACGAGGCCGGCGGCGTGGGGCGCCTGCACCTGCGCGTCTCCACGCTGGACACGCGCGTCGAGGTGCGCCTCTCCGATGAGGGCACGGGCATCCACGACGACGCGCGCGCGAGGCTGTTCACGCCGCGGTTCACCACGAAAGTGCCGGGCAAGGGGACCGGCCTGGGGCTGCACATCGCGCGCACCATGATGCGCTCGCAAGGCGGCGAGGTGCGGCTGGTGGCGCAGGACGATCCGCAGCGCGTGCCGTGGGCGCGGACCGAGTTCGTCATCGAGGTTCCTTCGCAGGCGCCGAGGTAGGCGATGGCCAAGGGGCGGGACGACAGCATGCGACGGACGCTGGCGGTGGCGCTGCTGCTCACCGTGCTGGTGCTCGCGTGCGCGTTCGTGCTGTTCAAGCGGACGGTGTACGAGCCGACTGCCCCGCCGCCGATGGCGAGCACGCCGGTGGTGCCCGCGCCTGTGGTGGCGCCTGCCGCGCCCGCGATCGCGAACGAGGAGGCCGTGGTCCTCGCGGTGGCTGGGCCGGTCTTGCGCGCGCGGGCCAAGGGCGATTGGACCAGGCTGGTGCCCGGCGATCGCCTGCGCGCGGACGAGTCGGTGCGCACGGGAAAGGGCGGCCGCACCGAGCTGCGCGTGGGCGCGGATTCGAACCTGGCCGTGACGGAGTCGACGCAGGTCACGATCCGCGAGCTGACCACGGCGGTGCACAGGTTCAAGCTCGATCGCGGCCGCCTGGCCGTGGACTACAAGCCGAGCGGCGAGCGCGTGCTGAAGATCGAGAGCGAAGGGAACACGGCCGTCGCCGAGACGAAGGGCGCGCGGTTCAGCGTGCTCAGCAACGGGTCGACGCTGGCGGTGGCCACGGAGACGGGCTCGGTGAACCTGGGCGCGGCCGGGCAGCAGGTGGCGGTGCCCGAGGGTCAGAGCGCGTTCGTGCGCACAGGCGAGAGTCCCTCCGCGCCGGTGGCGGTGCCCGCGCTGCCGGTGGCCCTCTTGCTCAAGGTGGCCGAGAGCCTGCCGGCCGAGAACGAGACCCTCTGCGCGCGCGTGACCGGCGTGGCCAGCCCGGGCTCGGAGGTGACCGTCGATGGCGTGCCGGCGCCGCTCGATCGCGAGGGGCACTTCAACGTGGCCGTGCCGCGCAAGCCGCGCACCAAGACCGCCGTATTGGTGGCCATGCGTGACGTGAGCGGCCGCGAGCAGAACCGCAGCGTGCCGTGCTCGGTGCTCGATCCCAGCATCGACAACATGAACATCCGCTGGCGCAAAGGAGCGAGGGCCCAGTGATGTGGCTGCTGCTCACCGCGCTCGCGCTCGACGCCCAGCCGGCGCGGCTCACGCTGGGCGTGGAGTCGGCGCACGCGGTGCTGCACATCGCGTCGGACACCGAGCCGCGGCTGTCGGCGAGCGTGGGGACGATCACGCATCTGCACCGCGAGTCGAACACGAGTTGGGTCGCGGACTATGTGCCGCCCGAGGAGACGTACCCTCAAGTGGCGCTGGTGGCGGCGGTGGCCGCGGCCGAGGTCGCGTGGGTGGCGATCCCGCTCTGGGGGCAGGGCGATGCGGTGGTGGAGACGCGGGCGCACGCGAAGATCAGCGTGGAGATCGGCGACCAGAGCTTCGGGCCCGCGGAGGCCGACGAGGACGGGCGCGCGCTGGTGCCGGTGGTGGTGCCGCCGGGCGTGTACGAGGCGAAGCATCGGAACGAGCGCATCGACCTGCACGTGCCGAAGACGCCGCGGCTGCACGTGGTGCTGCTGGAGACGGAGGCGCGCGCGGACCAGCCGCAGACGGTGCACGTGCGCGTGCTGGTGGCGGACGACAAGGGCGCGCCGAGGGTGGGCGCGCAGGTGCGGCTGCACGCGGGGCGGGGTGAGGTGACCGCGGCGGTCGAGCGCGCGCCGGGGCTGATCGAGGCCACGTGGACGCTGCCCGCAGGTGTGGCCGAGCCGGTGACGCTGAGCGCGGAGCTGGACGACGCGCGCGGGCTCGTCTCGGAGGCCGGGCTGAAGCTCGTGCCGGGGCCTGCGACGGTGGTGGAGTTGAAGGCCGATCGCGATCACGTGGTCGCCGGAGAGGACGCCGAGGTGGTGCTGACGGCGAGCGCGCGGGACGCGCTGGGGAACGTGAGCACGGAGCCCTTCGTGCTCGAGCGCGCGGGTGGCTTCGGCGCGGTCACATCGACCACGGCGCGCGAGTGGCGGCTGCGGTTCCCGGAAGCGCTCGGGGAGCGCAAGCTGGCGGAGCTCACGGTGCATCCGAAAGATCGGCCGGAGCCGCGCGGGCTGGTCACGGTGCGCCTGGACTCGGGGCCGGCAACGAGCGTGTCCGTCGAGCCTGCGCAGGTGTCGGTGCGCACCGGACAGCGCGTGGAGCTTCGTCTGCAGCGCACGGATCGCTTCGGCAACCTCGCGCCCGGCGAGCCGCCCTCGGTGTCGGCGCCGGTGGGTGACCTGAGCAACCTCGTCGACGTGCGCGAGGGCGAGGCGATCGCGGTGTGGCGCGCGCCGCAGCGCTGGGATCGCGAGGACACGGTGGTGAACGTGCGCTCGGGGCCGCTCACGGCGCGCGCGGACGTGACGCTGCTTGCGCGCCTGACGCCGCTGGCGCTGAGCCCGAAGCTCGGCGTGCTGAGCAACTTCGCGCGCTTCACCTCGCCCGTGATCGGAGCGGAGGCCGCATTCCGCACCGATCGCCTGGGGCCCGAGCTCGCGCTCTCGGCGGAGCTGGCGTGGACGTTCTCGTCGCACACGCAGAGCGCGGGGTCGTTCTCGAGCGCGGAGGCCAAGGACGACTTCATCTCGCTGTCGTTCGAGCTCGCGTGGCGGCGTGCGCTGGGCGCGCGAAATCTCATCTGGATCGGCGCGGGGCCCTCGCTCGTGGCCATCTCCAGCCGCCTGACCTTGGGCGCGCAGCCCACCTTGTCCGAGACCGCGCTGGTGCCGGGCGCGCTGATCTCTCTGGGCTTCGAGCGGCGTTTCCCGAGCGTGGTGCCGTTCGCGGAGTTACGCTGGTCGTGGAGCAAGGATCCCGCCCTCAGCAACCTGACGGGCGCGGTGAGCGCGCTGTCCCTGCTCCTGGGAGGACGCTTTGAGCTCCTCTGAGCGCACGCTTCCTCTCGCGATCCTGCTCGCCTGCCTGGCGGGCCTCGCGGCCTGCACGAGCGACGTGCCTGCGACCTTCGCGCCGCAGCCCGCGCGCATGGTGCCGTCGGGCGGGCGCATCGACGTCGAGCACGCGGTGGTCATCCAGGGCGCGCACTTCTACGCGAGCGGCCAGCACACGCTCTCGGCGCACGGCGGCATCGTGGTCGACGAGGGGTACAGCGCGTCGCTCGATGGAGTGGCGCTGACGAGCGTGGTGCGCGTGAGCGACACGCAGCTCTCTGCGGTGGTGCCCGCGGGCCTCGCCAATGGTGCGCACGACCTGCGCGTGGTGGGGCCGTACCAGCTCGAGGGCACGCTCGCGCACGCGTGGGTGGCGTCGGACCTGTCGCTGGCGCAGCTGACCACGGTGTTCGCGCCCGCGGCGCAGGTGAGCACGGGCCAGGCCATCCCGCTGAGCCTGCACGTGAGCAACTCCGGCGGCGCAGACGCGCTCGGCGTGACGGTGGCGCTGGCGCAGTCGGGGTCGGGTGCGTTCGCGGCGCTGCCGGCGCTCGCGCTGCAGGACATCGCGGGCGGCAGGAGCAAGACGTTCGCGGAGCAGGTGACGGCGGCGCAAGCGGGCGCGGTGACGCTGACGGCGACGGCCGCGGGGTCCGATGGTGTGTCCGGTGAGGACGTGGCTGCGCCGCTGGTGACCGCGCAGGTGCTCATCCAGCGCCACAGCGCCCTGCAAGTGACCACCGTCGCGCCCGCGGTGCAGCGCGTGAACCTCGGAGCGCCGCTCGCGTTCAGTCTCACGGTGACCAACACGGGCGAGGCCAAGGCGCGCGCGGTGTCGTTCTCGGCGCCGGTGATCACGGGCACGGCCACCCTGCGGCCTGCGTCGTCGCCCTCGGCGCAGGACCTCGCGGGTGGCGCGGCGGGCACGTTCACCTGGACGTACGACACCACGGGACCTGGCGAGGCGACGCTCTCGGTGGAGGCGGGCTCGGGCACGGACGACAACGATCAGCTCCCCGTCGTTGCGCCCGCGGCGTCGTGGCCGGCGGTGACGGTGCAGACCCCGGGCGCGCTCTCGGCGGCGCTGGCCGCGCTTCCGGCGCAGGTGAGCGCGGGGCAGACGATCACGGCGAGGCTGACGGTGACCAACGGTGGCACGGCTGAAGTGCACGCGGTCACGCCGGCGCTGCGGCAGAGCGGCGCCGGGCAGTTCACGGTGGCAGCGGCGCCCTCGGCGGTCGAGCTCGCGGGCGGCGCGTCGGCGGACTTCGTGTGGACCCTGACGGCGGCGAGCGCGGGCACGGCGGCGCTCGCCTTCTCGGCCTCGGGCACCGACGACAACAGCGGCGCGACGGTCTCCACCGCGGACGTGCCTGCGTCGGTCCTGATCCAGACGCCAGCGCAGCTCGGCGCGAGCGCGATCGCGGCGCCGGCGCAGGTGAGCACGGGACAGACGTTCACGCTGTCACTCGAGGTGACCAACGCGGGCGAGGCCGCTGCGCTGGGCGTTCTGCCGGGCACACCGCTCGAGACCGGTCCGGCGCTGCGCACGCTGAGCACGCCGGTGGCGCAAGACGTGCCAGGCGGGGCGACGCGCACCTTCACCTGGACGTTCGCCAGCGACGTGGCGGGGACCTCGACGCTGGCGGAGGCCGCTGCTGGGACGGACGCGAACTCGGGCAGCACCATCTCCAGCGCGACGGCGACCTCGAACGCAGTGACCATCGCCAACGCCGCCACGCTGCAGGCGAGCGCCGCCCTCGATCGCGCGCAGGTCAGCGTGGGCCAGACGGTGACGCTGACGCTCACGCTGCACGACGCGGGGCAGGCGGGTGTCACCGGTGCGTCCTGCGCGACACCCACGCTGACGGGCTCGGGCGGCCTGACGCTGACCTCGTCGCCGGCGACGCAGGATGTGCCGGGCGGCGCGACGCGCACCTGTGTGTGGACGTACGTGGCGGCGTCCGCGGGCACGTCGACGTTCTCGAGCAGCGCCAGCGGCAGCGATCAGAACAGCGGCGCGGCGGTCGCCTCGAACGCGGCCAGCGCGGGCCCGCTCCTCATCCAGACCGCGGCGGCGCTCACGGCGCAGGCCTCGCTCGCGCCGCCCAACGCCAGCACGGGGCAGCTGATGTCGTTCCAGCTCGAGGTCACGAACACAGGCCAGGCGACGGCGTCGCTGGTCGCGCCGGGGCCGGTGGCGCACGCGGGCACGGGCACGGCGACGCAGGTCGCGGCTCCGTCCGCGCAGGACGTCCCGGGCGGCGAGACGCGCACGTTCACCTGGGGCTACAGCGCGACCGCGGCGGGCGGCGTGCAGCTCTCGGCCTCGGTGTCGGGCACGGACGCGAACAGCGGGCTCACTGTGCAGGCCGGCCCTGCGTCAGCGAGCGCGTCGATCGCCACCGCGCCCACGCTGACGGGCGTCGCGCGGCTGTCCCAGGCGCAGGTGAGCGCGGGGCAAGAGCTGCAGCTCCTCTTGGACGTGACCAATCCCAGCCAGGTCGACGTGCTGCGCTTCGCGCCAGATGCGCCCGCGTCGTCGAGCTCGCTCACCGTGATCGCGGCGTCGCCCACCGCCGCCGATGTCCCCGCGGGCGCGACGGTGACGTTCTCCTGGACGCTCACGGCGCAGGCGCCGGGCACGCAGTCGTTCACGCTCACCGGCGTGGGCCTCGACGCCAACAGCGGCTTCACCATCACCATGCCCGCGGCCTCGAGCCCGACGCTGACGATCCAGAGCGCGGCCTCGCTGTCGGCGTCAGCGAGGCTCTCGACCACGCAGGTGAGCGCAGGCCAGAGCTTCCAGGTGTTCCTCGACGTGGCCGACGCAGGCGCCGCCAGCGTGCTCAGCGCGGCAGGCAGCGTGACGCCGACCGGGTCCGCGGGCGTGCAGCTCGACTCCGCGCCCGCGGCACAGACCATCGCGGGCGCGTCGACCTCGACGTTCACGTGGACGTTCCACGCCTTGAGCACCGGCAGCGTGGTCTTCGCGCTCGCGGTGACGGGAAGCGACGCGAACTCGGGCGCGTCCATCGGCGCGAACGCGACCAGCCCCCCGCTCCTCGTGCAAGCGCCCGCTGCGCTCACGGCCTCCGTGCTCGCTGCGCCGTCGACCGCGAACGTGGGCCAGCCGGTCACGCTCTCGCTCACCATCACCAACACCGGCGAGGCCACCGCCAGCGCAGTCACGCCGGGCGCGCCGCTCCTCTCGCCGGCCAACGCGGCCACGCTCTCCAGCGGACCGTCCCCGGCGAGCGCAAGCATCGCGGGCGGCAGCGCGCAGACGTTCACCTGGACCTACGTGGCTGCGACGGTGGGCCCCGCGACGATCGCCGCGAACGCGGGCGGAGTCGATCTCAACAGCGGGCAGGCCGTGTCGGCCTCGGCGCAGACCACCGTGCTCGTCCAGCGGGCGGCAGCGCTCTCTGCGTCGTGGACCGCGCCGACGGACGTCGAGGTCGGACAGGCGTTCACGCTCCTCCTCACCGTCACCGACGCGGGCGACGCGGCGGCGAACATGGTGACGCCGGGCACCGTGGGCGTGACCGGACCCGGCGCGGCCTCCAAGGACACCGGGCCCACGCCCCCGAGCGCGTCCATCGCGGGCGGCACCAGCGCGACCTTCTCCTGGCAATTCACTGCGACCTCCAGCGGCGACGTCACGTTCGCGGCCTCGGCGTCCGGCCTCGACGCCACCAGCGGCTCCGCGGTGGCCAGTTCGAGCGTCCCGGTGACCATCACCGTGCGCACCGCGGCGGTCTTCAGCGCCTCGGCTTCGGTCACGCCGGCGCGCGTCGATGTCGGCCAGGACGTGACCTTCGCCCTGCACGTGAGCAACGGCGGCAGCACCACCGCGCTCAACGTGACCCCGTCGACGCCCACCCTCACGGGCGGCGCCACGCTCGCGCCGCTCACCTCACCCTCCGCGACCGACATCGCGGGCGGCGCCTCGCACGACTTCATCTGGACGTACACGGCCACCGGCGCGGGCACGCTGGTCCTCAGCGCGGGCGCGACCGGCACCGACGCCACCACGGCCTCGCCGGTGACCGCCACGCCTGCCTCGTCGGTGCTCGTGGTGCAGACGCCCGCGGCCCTCTCGGCCAGCCTCAGCGCGGCGCAGACGATCGTGAACCTCGGCGGCGCCATCGCCCTCTCGCTCGCGGTGACGAACATGGGTGGCGCGACTGCCTCCACCACGACACCCACCGCGCTCTCGGTCACGCCCCCGGGCCGCGCCACGCTGCTGACCGGCCCGTCTCCCGCGCGCGTCGATCTCGCGGGTGGCGCGCAGCAGACCTTCGCGTGGTCGATGCAAGCGAACTCGCTGGGCACCGTGACCGTCTCGGGCGGCGCGACGGCCTTCGACGCGAACACGGGCCAGGCCCTCGCCGCCTCCTCGACCTCGCCTGTGAGCGTCCTGGTGCAGAGCCCGGCGGCGCTCGCGGCCACCTTCACGGTCCCCTTCACGGTCAACGTCGGCCAGGCCTTCTCGGTCACGCTGCAGGCCGCGAACACCGGCGACACTGCTGCCTCCTCCTCGCACCCGCTCGTGCCCACGCTCTCCGGCACGGCCTCGGCCGCGCTCCTGGGCGGCCCGGCGCCGGCCACGGCCACCATCGCCGGCCACGGCAACCAGACCTTCGCGTTCGCGTACTCCGCCAGCAGCGCGGGCACGCTCCGCTTCGCCACCAACGTCGCCGGCGTCGACGCCATCGACGGCGCCGCGGTCACCTCCACGCTCGTCCAGTCCTCCACGGTCAGCGTGCAGACGCCGTCTGCGCTCTCCGCCACGCTCAGCGTCCCCAGCAAGATCGTGCTCGGCGACAGCTTCCAGGCCTCGCTCACCGTCAACAACACCGGCGACGGCACCATCAGCGCCTTCACGCTGCACGCGCCCACCATCGTCAGCGGCAGCACCGGCGCCGCTACGCTCACCTCGGGCCCCTCGCCGTCGGCCCCCAGCGTGCTCGCGGGCCACACGAGCCAGGTCTTCGCCTGGACCTTCACCAGCACGCTCGACGGCACGCTCC
The DNA here is from genome assembly GCA_018266095.1 of Deltaproteobacteria bacterium. Taxonomy (GTDB): domain Bacteria; phylum Myxococcota; class Myxococcia; order Myxococcales; family 40CM-4-68-19; genus CAIWCD01. The sequence continues at coordinate 14,672 of JAFEBC010000178.1, read as the reverse complement.
AGCTCTCGGCGCAGGTCACCGGCACGGACGTCAACGACAGCAGCGCACGCTCGGTCACCGCCACCTCCGGCGTCGCCACCATCGGCGAGGCGATCGTGGTGGCGAGCGATCCCTTCGGCGATCAGACCGCGTTCTCGTTCTTGCTCGGCTACCAGTCTCAGCTCTGGCTCGGCCCCGACAAGCTCGGCACCGGCGCGGTGGCCATGAACGCCGACGGCAGCGGCGCGCAGACCGTGCCCTGGCAGTTCGAGCGACCCGCCAACGCCAGCAACACCTTCTACGCGAGCACGCCCGCGCACACGCTCGGCTACAAGGGCTGCAGCCCCAACAGCGCGTCCTGCGGCCCCGACAATGAGAGCGGCCGCGCGCTCTTCTTCACCGGCACCATCGGCGGCACCGACTGGCTCGGCGCCGCGGGCGCGCACGTCAACTCGGGCAGCGACTACTCGCGCTTCGTCTACCTCACGAACCCCTCGTTCCCGCTCGCCAGCGGCGGCTACACCGACTTCGCCTACGTCGACCTGAGCGGCAGCCTCGATCTGTCGTCGAGCACCGACGCGCTCACCTCCGCGGCCGTGTTCGAGAACCGCATGTACTTCGGCTTCCACGACGCGAGCGCGCTCACGCCCGTGCTGCTCGGGCTGACGCAGATGCCGTCGTTGCCCGGCTTCGCGCCCGGCAACGCGCTCGTCGATCTCGGCGCCACCAACATGCCTGGCGTCGGCGGCGGGCCCATGATCGACAGCATGGCCGTCTTCGGCACTGCGCCCGACGATCAGCTCTACCTCGCCAACCGCGCGGGCTTCACGCGCTCCACCTCGGCCACGCCGGGCCGCTGCGACTTGCTCCTGGTGGTCTTGCTCTGCCCCGACTGGACCGACGTCACGCCCAGCGCGACCGCGTACAGGAGCAAGAACTCGCTCAGCACCAGCAAGACCTCGGACCTCGAGCCCGCAGACCGCGCGGTGCCGGCGATGGCGAGCTTCGGCGGCCATCTGTTCGCGGCGCGCAACACCACCAACGGGCCCCAGTTGTGGAGCTGCGATCCGTCCGCGTCGGGCTCGAGCACGCAGTGCGACTCCGGCGACTGGACGTTGCTCGCGCACAACACGATCGGCGACACCAAGGCGAGCCAGTTCAACGATCCGAACAACACCTCGGTCACGCTGCTGGTCTCGACGCCGACGCACCTCTATGTCGGCTTCAACAACGCCACGCGCGGCCTCGTGCTCTACCGCACCTCGAACCCCGCCGCCGTGAACCCCGGCGACTTCAGCGGACACCGCGGCTGCGCGGCCACCGGCAGCTCCTGCGCGGGCCTCGGCGGCGACGGTCTCGGCGCGGGCCTCACGCACCTCTTCGACGGCAAGGCGCTCGACTTCGCCGGCTCGGACTACCTCTACGTCGCGGCGGGGACGGGCTCGTCGGCGGTCCAAGTGTTCCGGGTACAACCATGACGCACATGGGCGCCTCGACGGCGCGCGCGCGGCTCACCTACACTGACCGAGGGTGGCGGGGACGCAGGAACGAGGGAGGGACCACATGTCTCACGTGAAGGTCGACTGGTTTCCCAGCGGCGTGCTCGTGGTCGATGACGAGCCGGTGATCCTGCAGTTGCTCGTGCACGCGCTCACCGACAAGGGACTGCAGATCAAGACGGCCGCGACGGCCGAGCTGGGCGAGGAGGCGCTGGCGCAGCAGAACTTCGCCTGCCTGCTCGTGGACAAGAACCTGCCGGGGATGGACGGCCTGGAGCTGATGCGGCGGACGCGCAAGCTGCAGCCGCACTGCGCGTGCGTGATGATGACCGGCTACTCCTCGGTGGGGTCGGTGGTGGAGGCGCTGCGGCTGGGCGCGGCCGATTACGTGGAGAAGCCGTTCCCCAGCCTGGAGCTCGTGGCCGAGAAGGTCGAGCTCGCCATCTCCAACTCCCGCAACCGCTTCGAGCGCGATCAGTTCCTGGTGCGGCTGCGGCAGTTCGAGGCGGAGCTCAAGCAGCGCGACGCGAAGATCGGCGAGCAGCGCACCGAGATCGAGATCTTCAACGACATCCTCGAGGCGCGCGTGGCGGCGGCGGTGGGTGACCTGCAGCAGCGCTGCGACATGCTGGGCCAGCAGCTCGCGGCCAACATCGGCGGCGAGCGCGCGGCCAAGCTGTCGGCGGAGATGATCCTGAGCAACACCACGACGCTGGAGGCGAAGGAAGAGGCGGCGCCGGTGCGCGGGGAGATCGCGCGGCTGGCGCGGCAGCTCGAGGATCACCTGACGCTGCTGCGCTAGGCGTTCAACGCTTGTGGGTGCGTCCGGTGAAGTGCCGCTGCAGGTGCTCGCGCTGCGCGGTCTGCGCGCTCGGGTTGCTGGGGTCGAGCCGCGCGTGCGCCCGGTGTGCGTGCGCTTCGGCGACGATCGCTTGGGCCTCGGGGAGGCCGACTTCGCCCTCGGTGAGCGCCTGCGCGAGCAGGCACACGTAGGCGCGGCAGGAGGCCGGGCGCGCGTCGTAGATCGTGCACACGCAACCGGACAGGGCCTTGCAGGGTTGCGGAAGGCGCAGATTCTCGTCCTCGGCGCGGGTCACGATCTCGAGCGCGTGGCGGCGCAAGGTCGCGCCCTCTGCGGAAGAGACGGTCACGTGCGTGAACAAGGTGCCGTCGCAGCAGAGGGCGCACGACCTGCAGAGTGTGGAGACGTCGCTCACGGCCCGAGGATGCCACGGCACCGGCGCGGGCGCGCTGACGTCAGTACTCGCCCCGCCGCACCGAGTGGTTCACCGCGTCGGTCGCGAAGAGGTTGCACTGGAACGACGCCACTCGTCCCAGGCCGCCGAAGCGCGCGGCGTCGAAGGTGCCGTCTGCGTCACCGCTCTTGCCGTACGCGCCCGCGGTGGTCACCACGAGGCCCTGCGCCAACCTGCGCGTGACGGTGGCCTCGGTGATGACGAGGCCGCCCATCTGATCGAACGCGACGCCCATCGGTGCGTCGAGGAGCGCGCTCTGGGCCCAGCCGTCCGCGTGGCCCTGCTGGCCGAGCACGCCCGCGACGGTGCGGCCCTCGCCAGTGCTGATGTCGATGGCGCGGATGGCGTGGTTGCCGGTGTCGGCGACGTAGAGCGTGCCCTTGCCGTCGTAGGCGAGGTCGTTCGGCTGCGCGAGCCGCATGCCGCCGCCGGTGCCGTCGAGCGCGCCCGCCTCGAGGATGCTGCCCGCGATCGTCTTCACCTGCCCCGCGGTCGCGTCCAGCATGCGCGCGGCGTTGCCGTCGATGAAGAAGAGGACGTTGCGCTGGCCCTGCGTGGCGCCGACGAGCGCGCGCGGATCGTGCAAGCTGCTCGTGCCCTCGGGGCCGTCCTGCCCGTCGCCGCCGCAGGTGCCGCCCGCGAGCGTGGTGACCTGATCGCCGTCGATGTCCACGAGGCGGATGGCGCAGTTGCCCTCGTCGGCCACGGCGAGGCCGGTGTTGGGCGGGTTCCAGATCGGGCGCAGCTCCGCCTCGGCCGCGGGGTTGTTGAAGAGCGCGTCGATGAGCGGACCGTCCGCGTAGCCGGCCTTGCCGCTGGCGCTTCCGGTGAGGCGCGAGAACTTCGGCGCGGGCCCGGTGTCGTCGAGGACGAACACCGCGTTGGCCTGCGCGTCGCTGATGAAGAGCGTGAAGGGCGAGTTGGGATCGAGCGGATCGAGCGCGTCCACCGCGAGGCCCGACGGCGCCTGCAACGAGCCCGCGCCCGGCAGCGACTGGTCACTGACCTTGCCGCCCGCGATGGTGGAGATGTCGGCTTCGTCGCTCATGAACGAGACCGCGATCGCCGCCGAGCCGTTCGGGTGCAGCACCAGCGTGATCTGCCCTTCGACGCCGGGCTTGAGCGTCACCTCGACGGCGTCCGAGAGCCACGAGGCCGGCTGCTCAGGGCCGATGATGTCGCAGGCCTTGCCCTGCGCCGGCGCGGGATAGGCCGTGCCCACTGCGACGAGGTGGCCCGTCGGCATTCCCGAGGCGTGCAGCACCTGCCCGTTGAGGCTCGTCACCGGCCAGGACTTCTGGAAGACGCGCGCGCCGCCAGCCACCGTGATCTGGAAGCAGCCGACGTCGGGGGGGACCTCGGTGAGCGCCACCGCTAGGAGCCCGCGGTCATCGCGGGGAGTGGGAGACGCGCCGCACGCCAACGCCATCGCAGCCGCCAAGGCCGCGTACACAATCGACTTTCGCATGAAACCTCCGGGGCATCGTTGCCCGCACGGAGGCTGTAGAAGCCGCAGCGCTCTGTTGTGTGACAGACACGCGCGATACTCTTCGCCGGATGGCACGCGATCCGGCGCTCGAGCAGCGCCTCACCCAGAGTCTGACCGAGGGACGCACGCGCGACGCGGTGGCCGACGCGATCCGCGGCTATGGCCCGCAGATCCTCGGGTGGCTCGTGGTGGTGCACGGCGACGAGGACGAGGCGGCCGACGTGTTCGCGGCCTTCGCCGAGGACGTGGTCACGGGCATCGAGAGCTTCCGCGGGGCGTCGTCGTTCCGCGTGTGGGCGTACGCGGTGGCCTGGCGCGCGTCGCAGCGGTATCGGCGCGATGCGTTCCGGCGGCACACGCGCGGGCTGATGACGAGCGAGGCCTCGCAGCTCGCCGAGGAGGTGCGCTCGAGCCTGGGCACGCGGCTGGATCGCAGCGCGCGCGTGGCCCGCCTGCGCGAGCAGCTCTCGCCCGAGGACCAGGCGCTCATCACGCTGCGCTTCGATCGCGAGCTCTCCTGGACCGAGGTGGCCGAGGCGCTGTCGGCGGAGGGCGAGGTGGTGACCGAGGCGGCCCTGCGCAAGCGCTTCGAGCGGCTCAAGGACACGCTGCGCGCCCTCGAGGCCGACGCGTCCGCGGGATGAGCGACGGCACGCTGCCCTCGTCGGATCCGCTGCGGGCCACGGTGCTGGGCCTCGCGCAGGCGCCGGAGCTGCCGGTCGGCGAGGCGCGGCGGCCGGGGGATCGCGTGGGCCGCTTCGACCTCTTGCGCGAGCTGGGACGCGGCGGCTTCGGCGTGGTGTTCGAGGCGCGCGACGCGGAGCTGGGCCGGCATGTGGCGCTCAAGCTCTTGCGGCCCGCGCGCGGGGCGGCGGTGGCCGAGCTCAAGCGCGAGGCGGAGACGGCGGCGCGGCTGTCGCATCCGAACATCGTCACGCTGTTCGACTTCGGCGTGCACGGAGGGGTGCCGCTCCTGGTGCTGGAGCTGCTCGAGGGCGAGACGCTGCAGGCGCGGCTCGCGCGTGGTCCGCTGCCGAGGGCCGAGGCGCTGGAGGTGGCGCTGCAAGTGGCCCGCGCGCTGGTGCACGCGCACGCGGCCGGCGTGATCCACCGCGACCTGAAGCCGGCCAATGTGTTCGCGTGCAAGGACGGGCGCGCGAAGGTGCTGGACTTCGGGCTCGCGCGGGCGCTGTCGGCGCTGGGCGATGGCGGCGGCGGGACGCCGGCCTGGCGGGCGCCGGAGCAGGAGGCGCGCGCGGCGGAGGACGAGCGCACGGATGTGTACGGGCTGGGCGCGCTCTTGCACGGGCTGCTCACCGGCAGGCCGCCGCCGCGTGATCCCGTGACCGTGTCGGCGCTGGAGCCGCTCCTGTCGCGCGCGCTGGACCTCGACCCGCAGGCCCGGCAGCCCTCTGCGCAGGCCTTGCTCGACGAGCTCACGCAGGCGCGCGCCGCGCTCGATGGCCCGCCCGCGCCGGAGCGGCCGCCGTATCGCTGGCTGTCCGCGTTCACCTCCGATGACGCCGCGCTCTTCTTCGGACGTGCGCTGGAGATCGCGCGGCTGCAGCAGCAGGTCGAGTCGCGCGCGCTGGTGTCGCTGGTGGGCGCGAGCGGGGCAGGGAAGAGCTCGCTGTTGCAGGCGGGCCTGATGCCGGCGCTGCGGCGCGCGGGGTGGACGTGCGCGCTGCTGCGTCCGGGCTCGGCGCCGCTGGAGGCGCTGCGGGAGCGGCTCATCGCGCTCGGAGGTGACGCGGCGGCGAAGCTGGTTCCTGACGCGGCGGCGCTGCTCGCGCACCCGGGGCTCGCGGGCGAGATCCTGCGGCGGCTGGGGCGGCGCGTGTTCCTGGCGGTCGATCAGCTCGACGAGCTCTACACGCACGCGCCTGAAGCGGCCCGGCGTGCCTTCCTGCGCGCGCTGCTCTCGGCCGCCGACGACCCGAGCGGGCCGGTGCGGGTGGTGCTGGCGGTGCGCGACGACTTCCTCTCGCGGCTCGCCGAAGAGCCCGCGCTGCGCGACGCGGTGGGCGCGGGGATCCAGCTCCTGGCGCCGCCCGATGAAGACGGGCTCATCGAGGCCCTGCGCGGTCCGGCGCGGCAGCGCGGGTTCAGCTTCGAGCCCGGGCTCGCCGAGGAGATGGTGTCGGAGGTGCGCCGGGAGTCGACGCCGCTGCCGCTCCTTCAGCTCGCCGCGAGCCGCCTGTGGGAGGAGCGCGACGAGGCCGGCCGGCAGCTCACGCGCGCGAGCTTGCTGAAGCTCGGCGGGATGCGGGGGGTGCTCTCGGCGCACGCGAGCGAAGCCGTGCGATCGCTCGCGTCGCCCGCGGAGCTGCAGGCCGCGCGGCGCATGGCCTTGCAGTTGGTGGGGCCAGGGAACACGCGCAGGCAGGTGCCCGAGCTCGAGCTCACCGGCGACGACGAGGCGTCGAAGCGCGCGCTGCGCCAGCTCGTCGATGGCCGCCTGCTCACCGTGTCGCGCACGGCCCAGGGTGAGGTCACCGAGCTCTCGCACGAGTCGCTCATCGAGGGCTGGGCCGAGCTGCGCGGGTGGCTGGCCGAGAGCCGCGAGCAGGTGCGCCGCCGCGAGCCGCTGCTCCGCGCTGCACAGCTCTGGTCCGAGAGCGGGCGCGCGCGAGACCTGCTCTTCGTGGGGGAGCGGCTGGCCGAGGCGCTCGCGCTGCGCCGGGACGCTGCGGCGCTCTTGGGGCCGCTCGAGCACGACTTCCTGCGCGAAGCCGAAGGCCTCTCGCTGCGCGCGCGCATCCGCAGGCGGACCGCGCTGCTCCTGCTCGCGGGGCTCGTGGTGGCCGCGGTGGTCACGCTCGCGCTCACGACCGCCGCCGCGCGCCGCAACGCCTACCTCACCAAGGTGCGCGCCATCGTGGCCACCGCGCCGGCGCTGCCGGACCCTGCGCTGGGGGCGCTGCTGCTCGCCGAGCTCGCGGGCCAGCCGGAGCCGCCGGGTGGCCTCACCGCCGCCTATGAGATCGCCAGCGAGCAGCTCCCCATCGCCATCCTGCGCGGGCACACGGCGCCGGTGACCTCGCTCGCGTTCAGCGCCGACGGCGCCCAGGTCGTGAGCGGCTCGTTCGATCGCACCGCGCGCCTCTCGCGCACGGATGGCCGCGGCGCCGCCGTGGTGCTCGCGGGGCATCTGCAGCCCGTGACCTCGGTGTCCATGCTGCCCTCGGGCCAGGTGCTGACCGCGTCGCAGGATGGCCAGGTGCGCCTCTTTCCTCCTGGTGGCGGCGCGCCGTTGGTGCTCGACCGCCACGAGCCGGAAGCGTGGTCCGCGGAGCCGCTCGGCGCGGGCCTCGTGCTCACGGCCTCCGCCGACGGCAAGGTCTCCATCGTCCGCGCAGACGGGAGCGGGCTCGTCGCGCGCTTCGAGCACGACCGCGCGGTGGTCGCGGCGCACGCGGTGGGCGGCCGCATCCTCACGGCCTCGTGGGACGGCACCGCGGGACTCCTGGACCTCCAGGCCCGGCCCCTCGCGCGCGTGCCGCTCGATCTGCCGCAGCTCGACCCCGGCGTCGGCGCCGCCCTGAGCGGCGACGGAAGCCTCCTCGCGGTGCGCTCGCCCGATGGGACCGTGGCCGTCCACTCCGCCGGGACCGGCGCGCTCCTGCGCAGGCTGACCGTGGGCGGCGCGCACATCGCCACCCTCGCCCTCAGTCCGGACGGTGCGCTGGTCGTCACCTCCAGCGCCGATGGCCTCAAGCTGTGGCCCGTGTCCGGCGGAGATCCGCGCTCTCTCGCAGTCGGGGAGTTGGAGACCGGCGCGCTCTTCAGCCCCGATGGCGCCTCGCTCCTCACCTGGGGCCGCAGCGGCGTGGCCAATCTGTGGCCCGTGCGCTCGTCCCTCGAGCCGGTGACGCTGCGCGGCCCCGAGGGCGCGATGGTGGCCGCCTTCAGCCCCGACAGCCGCGGCGTGGCCCTCGGCGCGTCCGATGGCACGGTGCGCATCTTCCGCAACGACCCTGGCGATCGCCCCGTGCGTCACCTCGGTCGCGGCGCGGTCGATGGCGCGCTCACCATCTCGGCCGACGAGCGCAGCGTGCTGGTCGGCCTCGAGCGCCGCTCCGTCCTGTTGCGCATCGACGGCGGCGGTGAGGCGGGCGCGCTCGAGCTCGCGCTGCGCGGCGCCGAATATTCTCCTGACGGCGAGCGGCTCCTGGCCTGGACCGCCGATCACGCCGAGCTGCGCCGCCTGGACGGCTCCGCGCCGCCGATCCCGCTCGCGATCGACAGCCCGATCCGCGGCGGCTTCACCCCCGACGGCGCGCGCCTGCACCTCGTGCCGCGCACCGGCTCCATCCTCTCGTTCAACCTCGACGGCACGCCCGGCCCGGTCCTCCAGCCCGGCATGGCCAAGTACCTCGCGCTCTCGCCGGACTTCTCGCTGGCCGCCACCGCGCTCGCCAACGGCACCCGCGTGCTGCGCGCCGGGGGCGCCGTGCTCTACCCGTTCCTCGAGCCGCCCAGCCGGGTCCGCGCGGCCGGCTTCAGCGCCGACGGCAAGCGCCTCGTCACCGGCGGCAGCGACCAGATCGGTCGCATCTTCACGCTCAGCGATCCGCAGCACCCGCTCCTCTTGCGCGGGCACACCGGCGCGCTCTACCAGGCCAGCTTCCTCCCCGATGGCCGCGTGGTCACCGGCTCGCAGGACGGCTCTGTGCGGGTGTGGACGCCCGACGGCAACGAGGCGCTGCTCCTGCGCGGCCACCAGGGCTGGGTGCGCAAGCTGGTGACCTCGCACACGGGCGCCCTGCTCTCCACCACCGACAGCGCCGGCGACGTGCGCGTGTTCCACCTCTGGGACTGGCCGCGGATGCAGCGCTTCCTGCGCGAGTCCACCAGCGCCTGCCTCGCGCCAGCCGATCGCGTGCGCTACCTGGCCGAGAGCGAGGCCCAGGCCGAGGCCGCCTTCGCCCGCTGCGAGCGCGAGCAGGGTCGGTAGCTTCAGAGGGCGATTTGACAACCGCCACGCCTTGGTTTACCAACTCGCGCTCTTTCCAATCGCGGAGCAGCGCCGTCATGACGTCCCTCATTCACAGCAGGTCGTTTGCGCAGGTGGCCAAAACCGCCTCGTGGACGCCGTCGCGTGAACAGGGCGATTCGCGCTTCGCGTTGCGGAACCCCAGCGCCGCCCCGCCTGACCCCTAGATTCTGGCTGTCATCGCCGGTTTCTCACGAGGGTCGGGCCACCACACGGTGCCCCGGCCCTCTTCATTTTCATTGTCGAATTCGCGGTTTGCAAACGCAGGAAGGAGGTAGCCCCATGGAGACGCTCATGCTCGACAGCCGCTGTTTTCCCATCGATTTCATCGCTTGGGAGCGCGCCATCGCGCACTTGGAGCGCGGCAAGGAGAGGCAGCACGTCCGCGTGGTCTCCGAGTACGCCGACCAGGTCGTGCGCAGCGTGAGCCGCACCATCGCGGTGCCGGCCGTGCTCCAGCTCGTGCCCGGGTTCCAGCGCGACGGCCGCTTCACCGACCGCGTGCAGCGGCGCACCAGGCAGGTGCGCTTCAGCCGCCGCAACATCCTCGCGCGCGACGGCGGCGCTTGCCAGTACTGCGGCCAGCCGGTCTCTCGCGGCCTGACGTTCGACCACGTGATCCCGCGCGCGCAGGGCGGGCTCACCACCTGGGAGAACATCGTGGCCGCGTGCATGCCGTGCAACCAGCGCAAGGGCGGCCGCACGCCCGCGCAGGCTGGCATGAAGCTCTTGTCGGTGCCGAAGAAGCCGGAGCACAGCGGGCACTTCCTCGGGTTCTTCGAGGAGGGCATGCCCGAGGAGTGGCGTCCGTGGCTGCCGGCGCGGCCGTCGCGCGACGTGAGGGCGACGCGGCTGTACTGGAACGGCACGCTGAGGCGGTGAAGGAGGGGCGCCGGTCGCGATCCGGCCGGCGCCTGCTTCGCCATGTCACAAATCGGCGCGGCCCTGGTCTGCCCTCCGGACCAAGGCGCCCTCTGCGGCGTCGGGAGGGGAGTGCACATGAAGCGAGGACTGTTCGTCGCGGCGCTGGCCGCGATCGGCTGTGGTTTGGCTCCGCAGGGCGAGCGCACGCAGGCGCGTGACCCACAGGATGGATTCGATCTCGGCGCGATCGTGCAGCGGGCGCACTTCGCGTTCCGGCCCGATGGCGACGACTTCACCGGCGGGCACCAGACGTACGCGGTGCGCGTCTCGGGCACGCAGATCGCGGTCACGCCGCGGAGCCTCGCCGGCCCCGCGCTGACGGCGCAGTCGGGAGCGCCCCTCACGCTGTCCACCTCCGCCATCACGCGCGGTGACGCCGATCTGGACGGCCGCGCCGACGTGCGTGTCACCGACGAGGGCTCGCTCGAGCTCGACCGCGGCCACGTGCGCGAGCTGGTGCAGAACACGCCCGACGGCCTCGAGCAGTCGTGGGCCTTCGATGCGCGCCCGGACGGCGACGGCGATCTGATCGTGCGCGTCGGCACCGAGGGCCAGCCCTTCGTGAAGGCCACCGCCTCCGGCCTGCACTTCCGCGATCCCGCGTCGCCGCTGGGCGTCCTCTACGGACACGCCGAGTGGATCGACGCCACCGGCCTGCGCACCAGCGTCGCCTCGCGCTACGTGAACGGCGCCATCGAGCTCACCGTCCCGCATGAGCTCGTCGAGACCTCGGCCTATCCCGCCACGCTCGACCCCACCGTCTCCGGCGAGTTCGGCATCGACAACCCCGTGCTCACCACCTCGGGCTCGAGCTTCGATCCGTCCGTCACCTTCGACGGCACCAACTTCTTCGCCGTCTGGTCCGACTTCCGCGCCACCGACGGCACCTTCGACATCTATGGCACGCGCATCTCCAAGGCCGGCACGGTGCTCGATCCCATCGGCATCCCCATCTGCATCGTGGCCGGCGCGCAGTACCGCCCCGCGGTCTCGTTCGACGGCAACAACTACTTCGTGGCCTGGGTCGACTACCGCGGCAACACCGGCTCGCACATCTACGGCGCGCGCGTCTCCAAGGCCGGCACCGTGGTCGATCCCGCGGGCATCAACCTCAGCGGCACCAGCGCCAACCAGCTCGAGCCCGCCATCGCCTTCGACGGCGCCAACTACCTCGTGGTCTGGAACGACGACCGCAGCGGCTCCCACAACATCTACGGCGCGCAGGTGTCGCGCGCGGGCGCCGTGCTGCAGCCCGGCGGCGTGCCCATCAACACCAACTACAACGGGTCGGCCCGGCCCGCGATCGCCTTCGACGGGACCAACTTCATGGTCACCTGGCAGCAGGTCTCGACCGACGGCTCGAGCTCGATCATCTGGGCCCGCGTCACGCGCTCGATGGCCATCCTCGATCCGCAGGGCGTGAACTGGTTCTTCTACGGCACCACCAACGTGTCCGAGCCCGCCATCGCCTTCGACGGGAACCAGTACTTGATCGTGTACTCGCAGGCGAACCGCTACGGCGACGATCAGAGCTCGCACATCTACGGAACGCGCGTCGACAAGGGCGGCATCCTGCTCTCCAGCCTGCGCATCTGCGCCTCGACGGGCACGCAGTCGCAGCCCGCCATCGCCTCCGACGACACCGACTTCGTGGTGGCGTGGGTCGACTGGCGCAACAACCAGACGGCGATGTACGCGGCGCGCGTGAGCAAGACCGGCGACGTCGCGCTCGACCAGGAGGGGAACCTGATCGAGCAGCCCACGCCGACCAGCTACCCCTCGCACCCCGCGCTCGCCTACGACGGCGCGGGCGGATACCTCACGGTCTACAACGACGGCAGCGACTTCTGGACCACCTCGGGCCACATCTACGGCGCGCGCCTGACCAAGCTCGCGACGCTGCGCGACTACACGCAGTTCCCGGTGTCGACGGTGGTGTCGAGCGTGCAGGCGCGGCCCGCGGTCGCCTGGAGCGGCAGCGTGTACCTGGCGGCCTGGGAGGATCACCGCGCTGACGGCCAGAGCCAGATCACCGCCGTGCACCTCACGCCCGACGGCCAGCCGCTCGAGCCCTACGGCTTCGCGCTCGGCACGCTCACGCCGAACGACACCACCGACGTGTCGCTCGCGTGGACCGGCGAACAGTTCATCGCAGTGTTCTCGATCGGCGGTCAGGGCGCCGACCAGCTCGGGCACACCTACTACAACGTCGCGGCGACGGTGGTTCCCACCACGCAGCAGCCCATCTACTACGGGCCCTGGTACCAGCTCGTGGCCACCGAGTCGTGGAACCAGATGCACCCGGCGGTGTCCTGCGCCAGCACCTCGAGCTGCCTCATCGCCTGGGAGTCGTCTGAGTGGTGGGGCGGCGCCACGCCGCATTCGTACGAGATCGAGGGCCGCACCGCGACCGTCGACGGCTATGGTGACGTGACGACCTCGCACACGCCGCTGTGGATCGGCAACGCGGACTACCTCCCGGGGTACGGCGAGCTGCTCTCGCCCAAGATCGACTGGACCGGCGCGGAGTACTTCGTGGTCTTCACCGACGATCGCGGCGGCAACAACGGCGCGGACATCTGGGGCGTGCACGTGGCGCCGGACGGCACCGTGGCCAACTCCTACGGCAGCGTGCTCACGCAGGGCGCCGGCAACCAGACGCAGCCGGCGCTGGCCTTCGACGGCACCAATCACCTCTTGGTGTGGAGCGACGATCGCGCGGGCAACCAGGACGTGTACGCGGAGCGCATCTCGGCGGCGGGCGCGGTGCTCGATCCGGGCGGGTTCGCGGTGAGCACGGCGGCGAATGATCAGCTCGCGCCCACGCTGACGTTCGACGGCACGCGCTTCTTCGCGGCGTGGCAGGACCGGCGCAACAACCAGCGCTACGGCGTGTACGGGACGGCGATCGATCGCAGCGGCGCAGTGGCCGTGGCGAACGGCAGCGCGCTCTTCTCGGACAACTCGTACGACGAGCTCACTCCTGCGCTGCCGCCGGCCGCGCCATCGGGGTCTGCGCTGATGCCCTACGTGCGCTACGTGCCGTCGCTGGACAAGCAGCACGTGCGCGCGCGCCTGGTGACGCTGCCGTGAGCCGCGCGTCTGCCACCGTGGCCAAGACGCGCCGCGCCGCTGCGATCGCTGCAGCAGTGTGGCTCGCCGGTGCGCTCGCTGCCTGCTCGGCCGCTCCTCGGGGCGGCGCGGGCGGGCAGGGCGAGGCCGGGGACGGCACCGGCACGGAGGAGGGCGACGTGCTCCCCGCGCTCTCGTGGGACGGCTACCTCGTCTCCGATGCGTCGGCGGCCACGGACTCGGCAGACGCGAAGTTCACCACGGGCGCGCTCGCCTCGTCTGGGGCGCGCCTCGCGGTGCTGCACTTCTCCGAGTACTCCGAGGTCGGCTCGCGTCACGGCGCAGTCGATCTCTCGGCGGCCGGCGCGGACCTCTCGGCTGCGGGAGGGATCGCCGCGGAGATCCTGGTGAGCCGCTCGGGCAGCGAGCCCAACGGCAACGAGCTGCGCGAGTGGGCGTGGGGCCTGCAACTGCACATCACCACGCTGCGCGACGCCGCGGACGCGCCGGGCGCCACCTGGGCCGCGGTGGGGATCACCGAGGTGGCGCTGGTGGTGGAGCTGCCGTCGATGAAGATCCTGGCGCGCTACGAGGGCAGGCCCGGCGGCAACGGGCCCTCATCGGCGGCGCAGGCGATCCCGGACGCGCTGGCGCGGCTGCGCCAATAGGGTGGCGGACGCTGCGGTGCGCAGGAAAGGCGCGGCCTGTGCGATAGCTTCACGCCATGTCCGACGCCCCAGACTCCGGCCCCGCCACGCCTCCTCCGGGGAGCGCCCTCTCGCGCTTCCTCGCCGGGCCGCCAGTCGTGACCCAGCGCACCCGTTGGCTCGCGCGCGGGCTCGCGCTGACCGCAGACGCGCTCCAGCTCGGCTTGTTCCCCCTCTTCGGCGAAGGGGCCGCCTCTCCGCTCAACCTCGGCCTCGATGTGGCGATGGCGCTCGTGTGCACGCGCCTGCTCGGCTTTCACTGGTCCTTCGCGCCCACGGTGGTGGCCGAGCTCATCCCCGTGGTGGACCTCGCGCCGACCTGGACCGCCGCGGTGCTGCTGGCGACCGTCGGTTCGCGCAAGCCTCAGCTTCCGAAGTAGCGGGTGGTTGCACCCGCAGGCGCTCGGTGCGCTCGCGCGGCGAGAGAAAGGTCCACGCCACGAGGCGGCTCGTCTTCTGGCCCTGCTTCATCTCGATGGTCTCGGTGGCCTGCGCGCGCGCCTGCCGGAGCGCGTGCTGCACGCTCTTCAAGCTGTCGCTCTTGGACACGAGCGACGTGAACCACACGCAGCGCCCCGGATCGCGCGCGCTCTCGGTGATGAGCTGCGCGATGAAGGCCCGCTCTCCGCCTGGACACCAGAGCTCTCGCGCCTGGCCTCCGAAGTTCAGCGTGGGCCTCTGGTTGCGCTGCGCGGTGCGCTCCGCGGACTTCGCGTGGCCTGGCTTGCCCAGGTTGCGCCACTTGCGGCG